>JACCUS010000489.1 GCA_013811715.1 Nocardioidaceae bacterium | reverse complement strand
GGGGGGATTGAGGTTGCGGCGGCCGGGCTAGAACGCCACAGGTCGCGGAGGCGAAAGGGCAACCATGGAGCGCTCACAAAGCGGTATCGAGGGCCCTGGGGCGCGGGAGCGGCACCAGGACTTCCATCCGGGCATGCACATGCGCTGGGAGATCACGAGGACCACTCGCGATAACGACGGCGAGCTGTTCGACGTGATCACCTGGGCGGGCCCGCGTACGCCCGTTCATGTGCATCCGACCGCCGAGGAGAGCTACGAGGTCCTGGAAGGCTCGGTCGATGTATGCGTCGACGGAGACTGGCGAAGGGCCGAGGTCGGAGAGATGGTCGTCGTCCCCCCGGGTGTGCCGCACACCGTCAAGAGCGGAGCGACCACTCGAGCCTGATCAGGAACGTGCACCGTCCGGCGCTTCGGTTCGAGGCGTTCTTCCGAGAGATGCACGCACTGATCGGGAGCGGCAAGATCAAGCGCCTACTCGAGAATCTCGCCCGAAATCGGCGCCCTGGCCCTTTCGGATCGCCACCCGCTGGCCGGCACGCTCGCGGCCTGTCTCACCGCCGGCAACCGGTTGGTCGATCGGGTCGTACGTGGAGCGGTCGTCAGGGCCGGCGATCCGCGTGCCTGGGCCTCAGGCTGCCGTCGGCGGCCCGTTGCCCTTGGGCCTGTCGTGATGCTCATGCGCGATTCCCAGTTGAACTCGCTCCACGTCTCCGTCGGCATCCACCGTGATCGTGGTCGGCCAGCAGCGTACGCCGTAGCTTCTGGCGACCCGATGCTGCGGGTCCGGCACGAGGGCGAAGGACAGGCCGAGCCGTCTGCGAATCTCCTCCAGCCCCTTCGTCTCCTTGCCGCCATGGAAGGCGACGATCGCGGGCGCCTCTCTTCCCTGCGCGTGCAGGGCCTCCAGGCGCCGCAGCTCGATGAGGGAGGGCGCCGACCAGGCCTGCCAGAAGTTGAGCACGACGGGTCGCCGCCGCAAGCGGTGGAGCGCCATCTGGTTCCCGCGGTCATCGCTGAACTCGGCATCGGGTGCGCGATCGCCAACCGAGACAGCGGGCCGCACGAAGCGCAGGCGCGGAGTCGGACCGGGCAGGAGGTGCTCGTCCAGGGCCGCGGCCAGTGCCCCTGGGTCGGGCTCGCCCGCGTGCGTCCAGACGAACTCCCGCCTGGCGTTGACGATGTAGGCCGACGGGGTCTTCTCCACCGCGAACGTCCGAGTCCAGCCACCCTCGTGATCCTCAGTGAGCTGCAACGGTGCGAGGGAGTCGCCGCTCCAGGCGAGCTTGTCCTCGACCTCCTTGCGAGGGCTGTCGAACGCGCCCGCCGGCAGGACGGCGATCACCGCGAGCGAGTCGTCTCTCCGCCTCTGCGCGAGTGCGTCCTTCAGCGCGTCCAGCGGTTGACCGGATTCCCAATCCGCGAAGTAGACGAGCGTGTTCTCGCTCGGCTCGTCGCGTGGAGGGAGATCACGCTGGACGGAGAGGTGGGCGGCGACGGCATCCCTCAAGACGGCGTCGTCGGCGACGTCTGGCAGCCACACCGGCATGGTGACCGGCTCCCACCACGAGGGCGCGTCGATCGCGAGACCGGTGTCGGGCAGGTGACAGGTGGTCCCGGCCGCGATCGCCGACTCGTGGCCACCCGGCCCGATCTGCGAGCCCTCGACCCGCAGGCAGATCTGGCTGAGCGAGGTGACGCCGGAAGGCTTGGGAAGGATGAAGCGATGCTCGTCGGCGAACGACTTCTCGGTACCCCAGATCGAGGCTGGATGCGCGTGCTCGACCCACGACCAGACGAGGCGGGCGATGCGCCCGGCGGGTATCCAGCTCTCGAAGGCGGTGAACGCAGCGCCGCCGTGCGTCTCGTCGACCTTCACCACAGGTGGGCGGCGCCCGAGGCTGCCGATATCGCCGCGGGCGATGACCCCGTCGGGGGTGATCTCGACACCCGTGTAGGTCGCCGACGCGAACGGTTCGAAGGTCTTCAGCCCTCCGACGAGATTGCTCTGGGCGTCCTCGAACACGCGCCTGATGGAAAGAGCGTTCGAGGCCAGTGCCTTCGCGATCTCGGTCTTGACGATGCTCACCGCGAGGCTGTGGGGGATGAACAACGATTCGTCGACCTCCGGGTCGCTGACCGCTTCGAGCCCGACGATCTGGCTCGACGCGTCGAGGACCAGCGTCACTGCCTGCTTGAAGCTCACGAACCCGTTGGGAGCCACCGTTGTGTCGGTCTCGACCTCGACCCGGCCGCCGATCTCGATCGCCCCGGCCTTGAAGGTCAAGGTGGGCCCGGAGGAGAAGCGCAGCCGGTAGGTCACGGCGATCGAACCGAGCCAGCCCAGGTCCACGGTGAGGGGTATCCGGCGACGCCTGATGGCTGCGCGAATCGCCTCGATGTCTATGAGGCTCGACACGTGCTCCCGGCGAACCGCGAAGGCAAACCCGCTGCCGCCGGTGATCGAGTGCGTGATGCCGTGAAGGCCGCCGGCCGGCGCCCCAGCGCCCGACAGCTGGAGGGGCAGCGCGATCGCCCGCGAAGGACCAGAGCCGACGCCCTTGAAGTCGGCGAACGGGAAGTCGGAAGGCAGATCCACGGGAAGGAGCGTGAAGCTCTCGCGCAGCGCCTTGCGGACCTGGGCGGCGATCCGGCTCGCATCGATTGAGGTCAGACCGCTCCCAGGGGCGGCGGCGAACTGGATCTTGCTGTCCTGGGCCGAGGGCTGGATGAGCAGCCTTCTACCGGCGGCGGATTGCACCCTGCGAACCTCGAAGGCCGCGCTCACCTCACCGTGGACCGGCACCGGCATGTCGGTGGTGGCGGAATCGGGGTAGTAGTGGGCGCGGACGTGGGCGTGCACACTCACCTCGGACGTCGAGCCGTCCGGCACGCTGAGGGTTACGGACGACAGCTGGAGCTTCGCGCGGCCGCGCACCACATCCGGGGGGTCCTCGAAGACCCAGTCCTCGTCCAACCCGCCGAAGGCGTCGCCCAGGATCTTCGCCACGCCCGGCGGCGCCTTGCCGCTGAGCTCGGTACCCAGATCCCTGAGGCCTAGGGGTGGACCGGCGCGCTGGTAGGCCACCACCCAATCTCCGAAGGCCTCGAAGTCACGAGGCCCGCGGCGGGGATCCCCTACGCGCAGGCTCGTGCTGTGCAGCAGTTTCAGCGGCGCGCCTTCCACGTCGCCGCGCTGGTGGAGCGTGCCCAGCAGTCCGTCGACCTGCCGGACGGCGACCTGCACGACCGCCTCGTAGCCGCCGGTGAGAGGGTTGGCCATGGCTAGACGACGCTCACCCGGGCTGTGCGGCCAGGAAGTGCGCCTGAATACGGTTGGCGTCCAGCGCGACGTCGTAGAGGGCGACCTCGTCGATGCGACCGGCGAAGAAGTTCGCTGCCGTCGGGTCGACCGTGCGCCTCCCCGCGCCGATGCGCATGCGCTGGTTGTCGTTGCGGCGGTAGCTGCCGCCCTGCGTGGTGACGTCCAGCGGAGCGTCTGGGGAGGAGACCGACAAGCGGAGCGTCTCTGCACCGGGCCCGGCGCCGGGGTCGTAGGTCGCCACCACGTGGCGCCAGGCGTCGCCGGGGCCGCCGGGGGGGAGCGCGACGAAGGCCTCCTTGTTACCTCCTTCGGGGTTGCCCGTGCCGACCACGACGCGCACTCCGGGCGCAACGGGCGGAACCGTCGTGCCGCCCTCCCGGTGGAGCACGAGCACGAAGCCGTGAAGCCGGTCTCCCGCGACCACGTCCAGCGCGCTGAAGATCACCTGCGCGGGCCGCCATCCCGGTGTCGCTGGGTTGCCACCGGGCTTGATCCACGCCTCGATGGTGAAGCCCGTCGCCAGCGCGGGCTCGGGGGCCATCTCGACGAAGCCGGCCTGGCCGTCGAGCTCGGCGGCGGTGTCGGGCTGGGGATCCACGAGGACGCCCGGCTGAGCGAAGGTGACGCCCGAGGCGCTGTAGCTCCCGTGGTTGACTGGGGGCGGCGCGATGTCATTGGCCGGGCCCGGCCCCGTCTCGTCGAGGCGCCAGTAGCTGATCAGTCCCGGCCCGTGAAGGGCCTCGTCACGGCCCGGCTGGCGGTCGGACGACTCTACGGATGGCCGGGCGGTCTCGGGCTCCGACGCCTCGCCAATCGGCGGCTGAGCCTGCTGCCCATGTCGGACCGTCAGGCGGTGGGCGTGTGGGCCGCCCTCGTGGCGTGCCCGGCGCTGGTGCTCGCCGTGGCGCCGCCGCCGGCCGTCGGCACAGCCGTCGGCCTCGGCCTGTCGGTGGGGGGAGCCACCGGCAACCTGGTGGACCGGCTCGTCCGGGGCGCAGTCGTCGATTTCATCGCGGTCTGGCGCTGGCCGACCTTCAACGTGGCCGACGCGGCGATGGTCGCCGGGGCCGCGCTGGTAGCTCTGAGCCTGCTGTGAGCGGTTCAATCGCCACCCGCGTGCTCGGTCGCCGCCATCTACGCGTCGGGCGCCTCCGCGTGCCCACCTACACCGTGATGCTCTATCTCGGCTGCGTCAGCGGGACGCTCGCCGGCGCCGCCTTCGCGCAGTCGACCGGCCTGGCGCCAGGGAGCTTCGTGCCGGCGACGATCCTGCTGCTGATTCCGGCGTTCATCGGCGCTCGGCTGTGGTTCGTCCTCCAGCACCGCGAGACGTTCCGCGCCGAGCCACAGCGCATCTGGCGACGCGGGGAGGGAGGCTCATCGCTGTACGGCGGGCTCGTCCTGGGCGTCGTCTTCTCCGTGCCCGTGCTCGCCCTCGCGGGCCTTCCCTTCCGGGGGTTCTGGGACGCGGCCGCGATCACCATGCTCGTGGGACTGATCCTCACCCGGGTCGGATGCCTGCTCAACGGCTGTTGCGTCGGCCGGGAGACCGCGGGCCGGCTCGGGGTCCATCTGCCCGACCACCACGGGCGCTGGCGGCGGCGCTACCCGACGCCGGTCCTCGAAGCCGCCTGGGCGACGATCGTGCTCGCTGGGGCACTGGCGCTGAGCCCGGAGCTGTCATTCTCCGGCGCCCTGTTCGCCGGGGTGGTGGCGGCCTACGCGGCCGGACGGTTGGTCCTGGAGCCCACGCGCGAGTCGGCGTGCCCCGAGCGCGAGCAGCGGGTCAACCTCATCTTCTCGGCCCTGCTCCTCGCGGTCGCGGTGTCGGCGCTGGTCTGGAGATGGCCTGCGTGAGCGCGGCGACCGTCAGGGCCGCGAGGCCCGGACGTGCTGGATGCGGTTTGCTCCACCACGACGTTGTGGAGCGCGACGCTGGGGGTCATCAGCGCCACAGGACGATCAGCGACCCGCTCATACCAGGCTCATGTTCAAGTGGTCCATGACCGCGTCGGCGCTCAGGGCACGTCGTAGAGGCCACCTCGTGGATACGTCCGGAGAAGAAGCCGGCGAGCTTGGTCTGGGCGACTCGCCCGGGCACCGATGCAAGGAAGGCTGCGCTTGATTGCGAGCCGAGGACACCGCTGAGCGAAGGTTTGCGGGACCCTCCTACCAGCGGTAGTGGGCGAAGGCCTTGTTCGCCTGCGCCATCCGGTAGATGTCGTCCTTGCGCTTGTACGCGCCGCCCTGCTGCGACTGCGCGTCGTTGAGCTCACCCGCGAGGCGCTCGGCCATGGTCTTCTCGCGCCGAGCGCGGGCGAACTGGATGAGCCAGCGCACGGCGAGCGTCCGGGCCCGCTGGCCCGGGACCTCGACGGGGACCTGGTAGGTGGCTCCTCCGACGCGCCGGGAGCGGACCTCGAGGACCGGGGTGAGCTCCCGTACGGCCTTTTCGAGCGAGTCGACCGGGTCGTCGCTCGTGCGGCGGGAGAGGATCTGCAGGGCGTCGTAGACGATGCGCTCGGCCGAGGACTTCTTGCCGTC
>JACCUS010000487.1 GCA_013811715.1 Nocardioidaceae bacterium | reverse complement strand
CGCGCCTGGCGACGGACGCCAGTGGTGCGGTCCACAGTGGGAGCATAGGGTCCGACACAGGAAGAGGCACCCGAAGGCACGGCACCGGAGGACGCATGAAGGTTTCAGGCTCGGCGACCTTGGACGCCTCACGCGAGAAGGTCTGGGAGGCGCTCAACGACCCGGCCGTTCTGGTGCGCACGATCCCCGGCTGTCAGCGCCTTGAGGACATCGGCGACGACGCGTACAAGATGACGATCATGGCCGGGGTGGCCTCGATCAAGGGGGTCTATCAGGGCGAGGTCCGGCTCACCGACCAGAACCCCCTCGACAACTTCGTGCTGAAGGCCACCGGAGCCGGGGCGCCGGGCACCGTTGGTGCCGAGGTACTCGTCACCCTCGCCGAAAACGTCGATGCGACGTCGACGGAGCTGACGTACGACGCCGACGCGGTGGTCGGCGGCATGATCGGCGGTGTCGGCCAGCGGATGATCACCGGGGTGGCCAAGAAGACGGCCGCCGAGTTCTTCGGAAACGTCAACGATGTGCTGACCGGCAAAACAGCCGAGCCACCGGCGGCGGCTCCCGATGAGTCTGCGGTCCACGCGGCCGCCTCGACGGCGACCGGCGTCTATGAGGTGCCCGGGGCGACGGAGGCGCCGTCGACGACCAAGGGCGGCGGCTTCGCCCAAGGAGCCGTGGTCGGGGCAGGAGCTGCGCTTGTCGGTGTCGTGGTCGGCGGCTGGGTGGCCGGGCGGCGCGGGCGCCCGTAGCCTGCCACAACGACGTACCGTGTAGGCCGGAGGCCAGACCATGCGCGCATTCACCGCCGCCGCACTCCAGGTGCAGCCCAGACCCGACCCGCTCACCTCGGAGTCGGTCGACGCCAACGTCGCCCACTGCGTGGAGTGGGTCCGCTCCTGCGTGGCGGAGAGCCGAGCCGACCTCGTCGTGCTGCCGGAGACGTGTACGACGGGCTTCTCCCACGGCCTCGGCCCCGACGAGCTCTGGGACGTCGTCGCCGAGATCCCCGGCCGGCCGACCCAGCCGCTCCACGAGGTCGCGCACGACCTCGGCATCCACCTCGTGTACGGCGCCTACGAGCGCGGCCCGCAGCGTGGCATCGTCTACAACGCCTCGGTCATGGTCGGCCCGGCCGGGTCGACGCTCGGCGTCTATCGCAAGACCCACCCCTTCTGCACCGAGATCGTCACCAACGGGGGCTGGACGACACCTGGCGGCGACGCCTGCGTGGTCGACACCGCGCTCGGCCGGATCGGGATGATCGTCTGCTTCGACGGCGACTTCCCCGAGCTGTCGCGGATCCTCGCGCTGCAGGGGGCCGAGGTGATCGTCCGGCCGTCGGCGTTACTCCGCAGCGCCGACATCTGGGAGCTCACCAACCGGGCCCGCGCCTACGACAACCACGTCTACGTCATCGGCGCCAACGCGACCGGCGCCGACCCGGCCGGCACCCTCTACTTCGGCAACTCGATGATCGTCACGCCGACCGCCGAGGTGGTGGCGCGCGGGTCGACGTACGAGCAGTGGGTGACCGCCCGCCTCGACCCCGGGCAGGCGATGACCTCGCTCACCCCCGGCAGCAGCGTCCGGCAGGGCTTCGACCACCTGGCCGACCGCAACCTGGCGCTGATCAAGAACCACCTCGACACCCTGAGCTCGCCGGGGGCCACCGCGTTCGGGTACCGCCGCGCCACCGGCCCGAGGCATACCGACGAGCGGACCCAGTGAGCCGCCGGATCAGGATCGGCGTCGACACCGGTGGCACGTTCACCGACGTGGTCGCGGTCGACGAGGACACCGGGGAGCTCGTCGCCACCAAGACACCGTCGACGCCCGCCGACCCAGCCGTCGGTTTCATGACCGCGATCGACAAGGTCCTGGCCCTGCTCGGCTCGAGTGGCGACGCTCTCTCCGCGGTGTCGCACGGCACGACGGTCGCCACCAACAAGCTGCTCGAGGGCAAGGTCGATGACCTCGGATTCGTCACCACCGAGGGCTACGCGCATGTGCTCGAGATCGCCCGACAGTCCGTGCCGGACGGCTACGGCAACTCCTACTTCTGGGTGAAGCCGCCACGCATCGTGCCCGCCGACCGCGTCAAGACCGTCCGGGGCAGGCTCGCGCACGACGGCGCACAGATCCGCCCCTTCGACGAGGCGTCCGCCGAGGCCGCGGCACGGTTCTTCAAGGACGCCGGCATCGGCACGATCGGTGTCTGCCTCCTGCACTCCTACGCCAACCCCGAGCACGAGCTGGCGATGCGTGCGGTGATCAGCAGGGTGCACCCGGAGGCGGTGGTTTCGATCTCGTCGGAGGTGCTGCGCGAGTACCGGGAGTACGAACGCTCCGTCACGACCCTGGTCGACGCGGCCGTCAAGCCGGACATCCGCCGCTACGTCGCCACCATCACCGGCCGGCTCGACGCCTTCACCTCCCCGGACTCCGACCAGCCGCGCCGGGTCCCGTTCTACGTGATGAAGTCCAACGGCGGAGTTCTGTCGGCCGACGAGGTGGTGCACCAGCCCATCACCACCGTGCTCTCCGGCCCGGCCGCCGGCGCGCTGGGGGCCGCGGTGGTAGCGCACTCGGCCGGCTTCGACGCGGTCGTCACCTGCGACGGCGGCGGTACGTCGACAGACGTGGCCGTGGTCGTCGACGGACAGCCGGCGCTGACCACGGAGGGGACGGTCGGCGGCTACCCGAGCAAGATCCCGATGATCGACGTGGTGACCGTCGGGGCAGGTGGCGGGTCGATCGCTCGGATCAGCCCCGAGGGGGCTTTGAAGGTCGGCCCTCGGTCGGCCGGCGCCGACCCCGGCCCGCTGTGCTACGCAACCGGCGGAGTCGAGCCGACCATCACCGACGCTCACGTCGTCTTGGGCCGGATCCCGCCACACCTGCTGGGCGGTGAGGTGCCGCTGGACGTGGAGCTCGCCCGGTCTGGCCTCGCGGATCTGGCCGGCAAGCTCGACCTGTCGCTGGAGGCGGCGGCGACCGGCACGTTGGAGATCTCGGCCTGGAACCAAGCCAACGCGCTGCGCCAGATCACGGTCAAGCGCGGGCTGGACGTGCGGGACTTCCAGCTGGTCACGTTCGGCGGCTCGGGCTCGCTGCTCGCCTGCCGGCTCGTCGACATCCTGGGGCTGCGTGGTGCTGTGGTACCTCTCGACCCGGGCAACCTGTCGGCGTACGGGCTGCTCACCGTCGACGTCCGCAACGACTACGTGCAGACCGCGGTGACCCGGCACTCCCGGCTCGACGTCCCCGCGCTGCAGGCGATCGTGGGCTCACTCACCGCCGCGGCCGATGAGGCGCTGGCGCGCGAGGGCTTCGCTACGGACGTGCGGCGCTTCGATCGCACCGCCGACCTGCGCTACTTCGGCCAGGCCTACGAGGTCCGGGTGGAGGTGCCGGCCGGCCCGCTGACCGGCGGGGTCGCCGACCGGGTGGCCCACGCGTTCCACGAGGAGCACCGGCGGCTGTACGGCTACGACTTCCGCGACGACGCCAGGCAGGAGGTCGAGTGGGTCAACCTCAGGGTGAGCGGGATCGGGCCGATCCGCAAGCCCGAGATCCGCCGGGTGCGGCAGGGGAGTGGCGCCCAGACCGCGGTCACCGGCACTCGTCAGGTCTGCTTCGACGACTGGGTCGAGGCGACGATTTATGACCGGGCCGGGCTCGGGTACGGCGATGTGGTGGCGGGGCCGGCGGTCGTCGAGGAGTTCTCATCGACCCTCCCGCTGCATCTCGGGTTCGAGGCGCGTGTCGACCCCTTTGGCAATCTCCTGCTCACACCGACTTGTCAGAAGGAGGATGTGCTATAGGCCGCGGAGGTTCTGACAAGTCGGGGGCGGTCGACCCGATCCTGGTCGAGATCGTCGAGGGCTACCTCGCCTCGGTCGAGATGGAGGTGGAGACGGCGATCGGTCGCACGTCCCGGTCGCCGATGATCCGCGACGCCCACGACTACCGCGCCGGGATCCACGACCGCCACCTGCGCAAGCTGACCGGCCGTTCCTACTCGGCGCTCGTGCACCCGGTTGTGCGCGACTACCCGATCGAGCAGATGCGGCCCGGCGACGTGTTCTTCCACAACGACGTGTACAGCTCCGAGGGCGGGATCGGCCACCTGCCGGACCTGTGCGTGACCGCGCCGGTCTTCGCGGAGCGCAGCGAGGGGCGGGAGGTGGTGGCGTTCGTGCAGGCATTCGGCCACCACGACGACATCGGGGGTTCGGTGCCCGGCTCGATGCCGTCGGGTGCGACGTCGGTGTTCGAGGAGGGCCTGATGGTGCCGCCGATCAAGCTGTGGGACCGGGGAGTGCCGTGCGAGCAGGCGCTGAAGATCATGACGCGCAACTCGCGGATGCCGGAGTCGCTGGCCGCCGACCTCGACGCGGAGTGCTCCGCCTGCCTGATGGGTGCCCGGCGGATGACCGAGCTCTTCACCAGGTATGGCAAGGAGGCCGTGGAGGGGTGCTTCGACGCGCTCCTCGACAAGACGACCGAGACGTTCCGCCGCGAGATCCTGCCCAAGATCCCCGACGGCACGTACGTGTGGGAGGACTATGCCGAGCACGACGGAGTCGACGAGCCGCGGCTGCACACCCAGCAGATCACGCTGACGAAGCTCCCCGACGACGGCGGCCGGCTCGTCATCGACTTCACCGGCACCGCACCGCAGGCGAAGGGGCCGATCAACCACTGCGGCGACTACGCCGACGGGAACTTCTTGAAGAAGTGGCTGGCGCCGATCCTGCGCAACCTCGCCGACAGCCCGGAGCGGATGGCCGAGCTCGAGGTCAACGAGGGCGTCGTACCGCTGATCGAGATGCGGTTCCCGCCGCCGGGCACGCTGCTGACGCCGATCTTCCCGGCGCCTACCAACGCCCGCACCTTCGTGATCCTGCGGCTGCTCGGGGTGCTCGCGGGGGCGATCGCCAAGGCGGTGGACGGCCGGATGCCGGCCGACCAGGAGACGATCCGCTACACCGGGGTGTACGGCGACGACCTCGACGGCTCGCCCTATCTGATGCGGGAGGTGCTGGGTGGGGGCTCGGGGGGCCGGTACTACGCCGACGGCGAGGACACGATCCACGTCGTGCCGGACTCGCGGAACCTGCCGACCGAGTTCAGCGAGAGCCGGTTCCCGTTCGTGGTGGAGCGGTTGGGGCTGGCCGTCGACTCCGGCGGGGCCGGCCGGTATCGGGGCGGGTGCGGGTATGAGAAGCACATCCGGATGCTCGTGGACGCGCACTTCATGTCCATCGCCGACCGCTCGATCCTCGCCTGCTGGGGCGTGAAGGGCGGCAAGGCCGGACGTCCGTTCCAGGTGACGATCGACCCGGGCGGCCCGTCCGAGCGAGAGGTCGACGCGCTCGCCGACGCCGAGCCGGTCGCGGCGGGGGAGACCATCCGGATCCGGACCACGGGCGGCGGCGGCTGGGGCGACCCGCTGGAGCGCCCGTACGACGAGGTCGCGCGCGACGTGGCGTGGGGCAAGGTCTCGGTGGAGGGCGCCCGCACCGACTACGCCGTCATCCTCACCGACACGTCAACTACTGCCCCGGAACTGCGGCGTGTCGGCCGGGAGGTGACGTCTCGGCAGGGAGGGTGGGGCAACTGGGCGGTGGATGTCAAGGCGTCCGACGAGCTCCGCGAACGCCTGCGCGAGGAGCGCGCGGAGCGAGCCGAGCCTGGCGGTGAGCCGTTCTTCGACCGTGGCCCAGGCTACGCCCGGCTCTCCGGCGGCGCGCGCTTCGCGGACGTCGACCTGCTGTAGCCGCGACGTAGCGATCCACCTCGTCACGACGGTAGGGACCACTAGTCCTGCAGCAGGCCTCGACGGCGGGCGACCGCGGCGGCTTCGGTACGGCCGCCGGCGCCAAGCTTGGCCAAGATGTTCGAGACGTGCACGCTGACAGTCTTGGCGCTGATGTAGAGCTGTCGGGCGATGTCGCCGTTGGAGCGTCCCTGCGCGACCAGCGCCAAGATCTCCTGCTCGCGAGGGGTGAGTGTCTCGTCGCGTCGGCTGGTCGGTGCCCGGCTCGGCGCGGAGCCCGAGCCGCCGAGACCGCGCAGCTCCGCAAGGAGGGGTTCGGCGCCCAGCCGTCGAGCCGTGACCCGCGCCCGATCGGTGAGGGGGCGAGCCTCGTTCGGCCTGCCCACCGCGCGGAGCACCGCTGCCAGCCGGGCCTCAGAGCGGGCCAGCTCGAAGGCGTGCCCGAACTCCCCGAACGCGGCCACGGCCCTCTCCCAGTCGGCGACCAGATCGTCTTCGTCGGGCGCGTCGATGCCGGTGAGCCACCGCAACCGAGTGTGCTCGGCCCGCACGCGCGCGACCCACGCCAGCCCCTCGGGCCCCATCCTGTGCCGACTGAGATGGCCGAGGTCGGCAGCGTTACCCGCGACCCCGAACAGGTGGTCGCCACGCCCCGCCAGCCCCGGCCGTTCGGAGGCTGCCGTTCTGGCGGCCTGCGAAGCCAGCTGGCCGAGGGCCAGGCCGCTCAACCGGATCTGCGCCGCGAACGCCTGCACCTGCCACAGCTCGGTCACCGCACGCACGGCGTCGTCGTGGACCGTTTGAGCAGCGGCGAAGTCGCCTCTGTCGCCGTACAGGTCGATGGCGGCGCCGCCGCTGACGATCGCGACCATGCCGTCGCGGCTCCACCAGTCCCGGACGTTGGGGAGACGGTCGAGAGCTCTGCGGTCACCCCGGCCGGCCGCCACCGCAAGGGCGACGGAGGCCAGCCCCGCCTCAGCCATACCCGGAGGCGACTGCCCAGTGACGTCGACGATGCGCAGCGCGGTGTCCCAGTCGCCGGTGATGTAGGCGGTAAGGCCGGCGATCATCCGGGCGTCGATGCCGTACGGTGCCCACGGCCTTCCCAGCTCGACAGCGCGGCGAGACGCCAACTCATAGGCCGGCAGCGCCTCGTCGAAGTTGGCCGCCTCGAAGTGCAGTCCGCCCAGGTGGTGCAGGCCGCGCAGCTCGGCCACCACGTCGCCGTCCTCCTTCGCCTTGTCGACGATCTTCTCGAGGACACGTTTGGAGTCCTCGGGGTTGCCCGCCCGCTCTTCGAGACGCGCCAGCGTCGTGGTCGCGTCGGCCACCACCTGCGCCAGGCCGAGCACCTCACCGGCGCTGATGGCCTCACCGGCCCAGCGGACCGCCTCGTCGTCACGTCGCCTGTCGGCGTTCGCGCGGGCGTGCAGGCTGAGCAGCTGAGCGCGCATCGGACTAGGCGGCTCCGCGGGTACCAGGCTCAGCGCTCGTGTCGTCGTCTCCAGCTCGTCGACCGTGGTGTCGGCGATGAGCGATGCGGCCGCCAGCGCGATCAGCAGCTGTGCGCGCGGCAACGGGGGTGACTCGGTGGGCAACTGGGCCAGCCGATCCTGCACGAGGGCGACGGCGCGGTGCAGATGTCCGGCTGCGGTGATCGCCTCGCTGGCCTTGACCGTGAGGCTCACCGTGTCGGTCGTCGCCTCGGCGTGGCCGTCGGCCGGCCGAGTGGTGATGAGGGCCAGCGCGTTCTCGTAGTGGCGCGCGGCCTCTTCGGGACCGCCCACCGACATGGCGTCGTCGCCGGCCTCCACACTCGCCCGGACGGCAGTGGGTACGTCGCCCGCGGCTCGGGCGTGCCGAGCCAGCTCGGCGGCGGTCCCGTCGACTTCGTTGGTCTGGACCGCCTCGGCGTAGGCGGCGTGCAGCCGGACGCGTTCGCCTGGCAGCAGGTCGTCGTACACCGCCTCCGAGAGCAACGCGTGCCGGAAGGCGTAGCTGTCGGCGCCGACCGGCACGAGCACGTTGGACTCGACCGCCAAGCGGACCGCCCGGTCGAGCGATGCCTCGTCGAGGCCAACAACGCGGGACAGCAGTCGATGCGACACCCTGCGGCCGGCCGCGGAGGCGGCTCTGACAGCCTGCCGGGCGTCGTCGTCGAGGCGGTCGAGCCGCACGAGCAGCAGGTCGGCGAGGTCCCACGGCAGCGCTCTCCCGCCCAGCTCGGTCGCCACGACCAGCTCCTCGGTGAAGAAGGCGTTCCCCTCGGCCCGCCGGACGATGGCGTGGACGTCGCTCTCCGGCAGCTGAGCCGGCTGGATGGCGTGTACGAGCGCGCGCACGTCGGCGTCGCTGAGACGCTGCAGCTGGATGCGGGTGACAGCCGGCAGTCGGGACCATTCGGCGAGGGACGTGCGCAGGGGGTGGCGCCGATGCAGATCGTCGCTGCGGTACGACGCCACCAGGGCGACCGGCGCGGAGAACTGGCGGGCGAAGAGGAAACTGAGCAGCTCGGTTGTCGACTGGTCGGCCCAGTGGACGTCCTCGATGACGAAGAGCACAGGGGCCGCATGGGCCAGCTGCTCCATCGCGGCATGCACGGACTCGAAGAGCTCGCCGCGGTCGAGATGGTCGACTCTTTCCGCGAGGGCGGCGGACAGCAGGCGTCTGCCCGGCATCAGCCGAGTCACAGCCGGGTGCGCCTCGACGAGTGAGTCGGTGAGACCGGGTGAATCGGCGGCCAGCCTGCCGAACACCTCCGTGAAGGGCAGGTACGGAAGCGCGCTGTCGCCGAAATCCATGCAGTGACCGACCAGCACACGGCGCCCATCAGCGCCCGCCTGCTGGGCCAGCTCGGCGAGCAGCCGACTCTTGCCCACCCCGGCGTCACCCGCGATCAAGACGCTGCTCGATCGAGCACCGTCTTGATCTCCCCCGGTGAGCCCGGAGAGGCGCTCGAGGTCGTCGGCCCTTCCGATGAGAGGGGACGTGGCACGTCGGTCAGGTGGCACGTCCCCCATCATCGCGGGTACCGCCGACAGTCGCGGCGCCTCCCCGGCGACGAGTCCGGCGCTGTGCACCGGGTCAGCGGCTCAGAGCGGCGCGACCGGGCAGGTGGTGACCTGTCCAACGCGCGTGGTGGCGCTGACGACGCTCCCTGCGGAGCCGGCGTCGCTGCGCCGTACCCGCGAGATCGGCCTGGGCCTTCTCGCGGCGATAGTTGATCTCGGCGGTGACGAATGGTTCGGTCATGGACAACATGTGATGCTCCTTGGTTGGACTCCTCTGTTGTCATCGACGATCCGCCTCTAAGGCACCCCCACACATCGGGACAACGCCCTATCTTGGGAAACCGACGCCCGCAGGTGCCTTAGACGGGTCCACCGACCCGTACGTCGGCCGGTGTGGCCCTCAGCCGAGGGTCTTGCGCAAGAACCTGGCGCTCTACTCGAGGATCGGGTACGTCGAGTACGACCGACGCTCCCAGGGAGACTTCTCCCTGGTCTACAACAGTGTAAGGAGCGGGCGGCGCCGGTGCGGTCGTGACTCCTGGCTCGTCGTCAGTGGGTGAGCGCAGTCCCGCTCGCGCGGACGGGGAGGTGCTGGTCGGCCTGACGGCGGTGGTCGCGTTGACGACGCCGCTCCTTGCGGAGTTGGCGGCGGGACGCCGCACCGGCAAAGCCGTCCCGGATCTTCTCGTGGCGGTAGTTGATCTCGGCAGTGAGGAAGGGTTCGGTCATGGACAACATGTGGTGCTCCTTCGTGGATGCTGTTCTGTTGTCACCGAGACTCCGCCTCTGAGGCACCTCCACACATTGGGACAACGCCTTATCTTGGGCGCTGTGTCACTCGGAGCCGCCTTAGACGCCTCTGTCACCGACCGTCGGCAGACCTGCG
This sequence comes from Nocardioidaceae bacterium, assembly GCA_013811715.1. Taxonomy (GTDB): domain Bacteria; phylum Actinomycetota; class Actinomycetes; order Propionibacteriales; family Nocardioidaceae; genus JACCUS01. The sequence continues at coordinate 5,240 of JACCUS010000487.1, read as the reverse complement.
GCGAGCGGGGTCGATGCCAGAATGGGCCGATGACGTGGGAGTCGCTGCCACCCCGCCCCGGCCCGGGTGCCACGCCGCGCATGCAGCTCGCGGAGCTCGCGGCAGCCGTCGGGGAGGTGGAGGCGGCGTTGGCGTGCGCCGCGTTGCTTGCCGCCGACGATCCGGCCGAGCAGCCCGAGCTCTTGCTCTATCTCGGTGGGTCGGCGGGCCAGTCGGTGCTCGACAGCGGGTCGTGGAAGCCTTACTGGGCGCGGGTCTGGGGTGCGCGCGGGTTGTTGTACGTCTGGGCGGACTCGGTCGCACCCGACGTCGTGGCCGGACTCGGTGACGAGCATTGGCGGGTGGCGGAGATGTGCGTCAAGGTCGCCACCCGCCGAGAGATCGGCGCTGCCGGAGACGGGGCGGCTCGACTTGCCGGCCATGAGTTGCCACGGGTCCGGGCCGCCGCCGTACGCGCGCTGGGCCGGGTCGGCGACACCGAGCACGTAGCCGTGGTGGAGGCAGTAGTGGATGACGAGGCAGCCGAGGTACGACGATCGGGGGTCCGGGCGCTCCGGCAGCTCGCGCAACGCCTCGACCTCGAGCTCGACCGGTCCGATGTGTACTGAGTGCCCCGCCAGGGGACTGCTCGGCTGCCGACGGTCAGCCTGCGAGCCGGTCGACCGCGTCCGGAAGGTCGCCCATCGCGTCGATGACCTCGTGGGCATCGTGGAGGTGTGATCGAGGGGTGACGCCCCCTGCGTAGCCGATCACGCCCATGCCGGCGGCCCGGGCGGCGGCGACGCCGTACCGGCTGTCCTCGACCACCACGCAGCGGCTCGGGTGGAATCCCATGGTCGCTGCGGCATGGAGGAACAGGTCGGGCGCCGGCTTGCCATGGTCGACCTCGGAGACGCTGAAGATCCGGCCCTCGAACATGTCCCACAGGCCGGTCTTGGCGAGGGTGCCGCGCATCTTCTCGTGGGCGCCGCTGGACGCCACGCAGGTGCGATAGCCGGCGGCCTCGATGGCCTTGACAGCGTCGCGGACGCCGTCGACCGGTTCGAGCAGCACCTCCAGCGCGTGCCGGTACTCGCCTTGCCAGGGGGCGTCCCAGTCGTCGGACACGGAGGTGCCGACCCGGGACTCGATCATCCTCCTCATGTCGGCGACGCTCTTGCCGACGAAGAGCTCGATCACCTCTTCGCGGGTGACCGGCCAGCCCACCGCAGTCACCGCCTTGACGTCGATGTCGACCACCAGCGTCTCACTGTCCACGAGCACCCCGTCGCAGTCGAAGACGACGAGCCAGCAGTCTGCCCCGTCCTCACCTCCGGGCTTGGCCATGCCGCTCACCGCCTCGTCGTCGCCCGTTCATCGCCACAAACGCGACCCCATCGTGCCGCAGCGCTGGTCTGGCGGGCCGAAGAGGCCAGCTGAGAGGCGGGAGCGAGGCAGACCCGCAGCCCGGCTCAAGGCGATCGAGTAGCGGCGATGGCGCTCGGCTCCTCTGCGAGCCGCGAGTAGTTCTCGCATCTTGGCCGACTGAGCGGAATCTGCTCGCAACTGCGGGTGGCAGCGCCCGTGTTGCGGTGTTCTCGACCGGGTGAGAACGGGCGGGCGGTCTCCGAAATCTGTTGGAAGACTTACGGCAGCCGTGCAGGTATCCAGTCGGGAGGCCGCGACTGCCCACCGCCTCACCGCCGCGTAGCGTCAGCGCGATGCTGGGGGCCTGGGGACTGCCGGAACCCGAAGCGGTGCATCGTCCGACCCGGGGGACGAACAACATCGTGCGGATCATCCAGACTGCGCCACGTAGGTATGTGCTGCGGACCTACCAGAACCTGACCGCGCAACGGGTCGACGCCGAGCATGCCCGGCTGACGGCTCTGGCGCGGCGCATGCGCCGACGGCTTGTCTAGCCCGCGGGCGGCGACGATGCGGGATGCGGCCACGGCGGGCCCCGAACCGTTCCTGTGCGCGGTTTGCGCCCTGAGTACGCCGACAGGAGGGGCCCAAACAGTTCGTGTGCGCGGTTTGCGCCCCGAGCTGCCCGGTCCGCGACTGCCGGCCGAGCGCGCCGGTGCACGCGAATGAGGCGGTGGCTAGGGTTCAGCGCATGAGAGTGCTGGTCGCGCTGGGCGGTAACGCGCTGACCGCCGACGACGGCAGCGCAGGCCCGGGCGACCAGATCTCGGCGGCCGAGGCCGCGATGGCCAGCGTCGCGGAGCTGATCGTCGAGGGCGTCGACGTCGTGATCACCCACGGCAACGGTCCCCAGGTCGGCAATCTGCTGGTCAAGAACGAGCTGTCGGCGAGCGTCGTCCCGCCGGTGCCGCTCGACTGGTGCGGCGCCCAGACCCAGGCCACCCTCGGCTTCATCTTGGTCAACGCACTCGAGCAGTCCCTCGCCGAGCAGGGGGTACGGCGTTCGACGGCCGTGATCGTGACGCGCACCCGCGTCGACCGGGACGACCCAGGTTTCGCCAAGCCCAGTAAGCCGATCGGCCGCTACCTGACGCGGGATGACGCGGTGGCGCTGATGGACCATGGCCAGCGGTTCGAGGACCGCGGCGAGCGGGGGTGGCGCCGGGTGGTGCCCTCGCCGGAGCCGCGCGAGATCCTCGACGCCGGGGTGGTGTCGATCCTCGCCGACCAGGGTTATGTCGTGGTGGCGGCAGGCGGCGGTGGCGTCCCCGTCGTACGCGAGCCCGACGGCACCCTGCGCGGGGTGGAGGCTGTCATCGACAAGGACCTCGCCGCGGCCCTGCTGGCGCGAAGCCTCAAAGCAGACCGGCTCGTCATCGCCACCGACGTCGACAACGCTGTCATCGGCTACGGGACACCTGACGCGAAGCCGCTCGGCGAGGTCAGTGTGGCCGAGGCGCGTCGGTACGCCGACGAGGGGCACTTCGGCAGCGGCTCGATGGGGCCGAAGGTGGAGGCGGTGTGCCGCTTCGTGGAGTCGGCGGGCAGGCCGGGCGTGATCACCAGTCTGAGCAACATCGTGGCCGGGGTCCGAGGCGAGTCGGGCACCGTCGTCGTACCCAACGGATAGCCGAGAGAGGACAGCGTATGCCGGAGCCGATCGAGGTCCGCAAAGTTCCGATCGAGCACGTGTCCGACGCCACCGGACTCGCCGACCTCGTCGACGCCGGCGTGATCGAGGCCGACCGGGTCGTCGCGGTGATCGGCAAGACCGAAGGCAACGGCGGCGTGAACGACTACACACGCATCATCGCCGACCGGGCCTTCCGCGAGGTGCTGGTGGCGAAGGGCGGCCGCACGGCCGACGAAGTCAAGCAGGTGCCGATCGTCTGGTCCGGCGGCACGGACGGCGTGATCAGCCCGCACGCGACGATCTTCGCGACGATGCCGCGCGAGCTGGCCGAAGAGACCGACGAGCCCCGCGTGACGGTGGGGTTCGCCATGAGTCAGCAGCTCTACCCGGAGGACATCGGCCGGGTCGCGATGGTGTCGAAGGTGGCGGACGCCGTGCAGGCCGCGATGAGGCGGGCCGGTATCGCCGACCCCGCCGACGTGCACTACGTGCAGACGAAGACGCCGCTGCTGACGATCCACGCGATCCGCGACGCAAAGGCCCGCGGCAAGACGGTGTGGACCGAGGAGACCCACCAGTCGATGGACCTGTCGAACGGGTGTACGGCGCTCGGCGTGGCCGCCGCGCTGGGCGAGATCGAGATGCCGGCCGACGAGGACGTGATGCACGACCGGTCGCTGTACTCGGCCGTCGCCTCGTGCTCGTCGGGCGTCGAGCTCGACCAGGCCCAGGTGGTCGTGGTGGGGAACGCCCGGGGCGTGGGCGGCCGCTACCGCGTCGGCCACTCGGTGATGCGGGATGCGCTCGACCAGGACGGCATCTGGGCGGCCATCCGGGACGCCGGGCTGGACCTGCCCGACCGGCCGCACGTCACCGACCTCGACGGCCGGCTGGTCAACGTGTTCTTGAAGTGCGAGGCGTCCGGTGACGGCAGCGTGCGCGGCCGCCGTAACGCGATGCTCGACGACTCTGACGTGCACTGGCACCGGCAGATCAAGGCCTGCGTCGGCGGGGTGGCGGCGGCTGTGACGGGTGATCCGGCGGTGTTCGTCTCCGTCTCGGCCGCCCACCAGGGCCCCGAAGGCGGCGGCCCGGTGGCAGCCATCGTGGACCTCGGCCCCGACCCCACCGGCTACCGCCCGTCTTGACCCGCCGAGACGCCAGTTGGCGTCCGACACGCCGCAGGAAGCGGACGGTAACCGGCGGCTCGGGGGTTAGGCGAGGCCGAAGCTGGCCGTGTGGGTGTCGCCGGGCTGCAACGCGATCAGGTCGACACCGGTGTTGAACGCGTCCGGCGGGCACGTCATCGGCTCCACCGCCAGCGCCTCCCGTGCCCGCCCGCCGAGCTTGTCGCCGCTGTAGACCTGTAGCCAGCGGTACGACGCGTCGACCCACAAGGCGGCCGACCGCCCAGAGTCGGGGTCGAGCAAGAACACCCTGGCCACCGAGTGCTCGTCGGCGACCAAGCCGCCGAACGGATGGTCGAACGTCGTATCCCCTACGAACCTCGGCGAGGAGAAGTCGAACGGCCCCCCGGCGACTGGCGCCGGATCGCCGGGGATACCCCGCTCGTCGGTCTCGGCTCGGATCGTCGCCGGAAGCGTCAGCTCGCACTCGTCGATTGGCCGGCCGACCGTGAGGTAAGGGTGTGCGCCGCTGCCGTACGGGGCCGCCGTCTGACCGACGTTCGTCGCACTCACCTCGGCTCGGAGGCCCTGATCGCCCAGGGTGTAGTCGATGGTCAGGTCCAACGAGAAGGGGTATCCCGGCTGCGGGTTCAGCTCGAGGCCCCAGATTGCCGAGGCGGCCGAATGGTCGAGCAGGCTCCAGTTGACCCAGCGGGTCAGCCCGTGGATCGCGTTGCGCGCCGCCGGCTCGGTCAGCGCCAGTTGCAGCGTGACCCCCTCGAACTCGTACCGGCCGTCTCGGATCCGGTTCGGCCACGGGATCAACAACTGACCGCGCCCGGCGGAGCACATCTCGTCTCGCGCGTAGCCGGCCACGACGTCGTACCCGTCGTGCCGAAGGGCCCGCAGGCCCGCGCCGACCTCGACGAGCTCGGCCTCGTAGCCGTCGTGGGAGAGGAACAGCGAGCGCCCGGACGGAGACGTCATGGAGACGACTGTTTCACAAGGACGGACGTGGAGCCGGTGACGACGCGTCCAGCCACGACTGTAGACGGGGAGTCGTCAGCGCTGGA
>JACCUS010000503.1 GCA_013811715.1 Nocardioidaceae bacterium | reverse complement strand
CCGCCGTCGGTCTTCCGACACACGTCGGCAACCGGACCGGCCTCGCTCCCGAGCCGGCGTGGCTATGGCGTGACGCGGTGCACGCGTGCCCGCTTCGTGAGCTCCTCGACGAGGTAGGCGGCGTCGGTGAGGTCGCGGTGGCGGCCGACCCAGCGCGATGCGCCTTGGGGCAGATCGAGGTAGACGGTTGCCAGCCCCAAACCACGCTGGATCACCCCTTGCTGAGCAGACACGCTCTGCACCCGCGCATACGGGACATAGCTGTCGGTACGTCGCCACCTCCCGCTCCGCGTCACCGCGCCTTCGGCGAGCAGCGCCACTCCGGCGACCTCGTACCCCAACGGATCCAGTTTCTTCGCCGCCCGACCGGCACGGACCACCTGGAGGTCGCCGAGGCGGGCCCCCGTCACGTCCGCCACCAAGGTGAACGCGTCAGCGCGCTCGGCCACCGGCATCAGCGAAGCCCCCTGTTCGCCCCCCGCAGCACCCGCAACGTCGACCTTTACCCGGGCCCACCCCAGCCGACGCCACAGGTATGGCTCCTCGACCCGGATGGACTGCACTCGGTCCAAGTCGATGGTCTTGTTGATCGTCGATGTCAGACCTGAGCTGATCCGGATGCCCGTCGGGGTCCGCACCAGCCGGAAGTTGGCGTCCTTCATCATCGATGCCACCTGCTGGCGCAACTGGACCGCGATCGCGATGCCGACCGGCACGATGCCGGCGAGTGCCGCCCCGAAAATCGCCCACCCGAACACCACGACGGACCCGACCACCACGATGACCCAGACCAGGAGCAACAGCCAGACACTCGCGCCGTCCAGCAGGTTCGCCTTGACGAGCCTGCCGGTGGAGATCTGCGCGATCAACTCCTCCCCAGGGCGTGGCGACTGCGCTGCCAGGCCATCGGACCCGGCCTCGTCGGACGAGTGACGGAGCAGCTCCTGCCGCAGAAGCCAGGCGTCCGGCGCACGAAGGTAGGACAGGTTCACCGACGCGCCCTCCCCAGCGGCCATCTCGAGCCGTACGGCCGCCAACCCGAACAGCCGCGGGACGAACGGCTGGTTGACGTCGACCGACTGCACCCGGTCAAGGCGCACCTGGCTGCGTTGGCGGACCACGAGGCCGCGGTGGAACAGCAGCGTCCCCCGGTGTCCTGTCCCCGCCATGATGGCGAACCCCGTCACCCGCCACGACAACCACGCCGCCACGATGCTGATGACCGCCACGACGAACAGCAGCGCGACCGCCCTGATCAAGGTCGAGAAGTCGGCATCCCCCTGCAGCGCCTCCCAGATCCACTTCAGCTGACCCAGGTCATCGCGGAAGGTGCCGAACCCCACCGCACCAGCGGCGCCGATCATCCGCCACGAGTTGAAGATGGGCGTCAGCGGATGCAGCCGCCGCAGCCTCGGCGCCACCGCCGAACGGTCTGCGGCCAGACCACCCGAGTCGACGCCTTCGTAGGAGGTCATAGGCCCGCCGTGCCTGCTTCACCCATGGCCGCCAGCCGATCGCGCAGATCGTGGGCGACGTCGACGGGCAGCCCGGGGATCGTGGCGTCCGTGTTCGCCGACGCGGTGACGAGCGTGACGGTGGCTATGCCCAGCCGGCGGGAGACCGGGTTGGCGGAGACCTCGATGACCTGCATCCGGCCGTAGGGGACAACGGTGAGCCGACGCACCAGCCGGCCGCGGCTGACCAACAGGTCCTCGGCGCGCTCTGCGTAGCGCCACGCCCGCACCATCCGCGGTACGACGAACAACCACCCGACGGCCGACCCCGCCACGAGCGCGCCGCCCACCACCGCCACCGGCCACACCGCCTCACCTGTGGCCATGGTCGCGACGACCCCCGTGACGATCAGCGCCGCCCCGAAGACCGCACCGACCAGCACCGGCAGCCGACGCTCGGTCACCAGCCGCGGGGAGACGGGGTGCCAGTCCAAGTCGGGTTCGGCGAAGAGACGATCAGCAGCGCTTCGGGCCACGTCCCGAGCGTAGCCCCCGCCTGCCACCCGCCAGGGGTCCCAAGTGCACCCCCGAGGGGTCACGACTCATGCGCTCGGCTGGACGGCAGCGTCAAGATCCGGCGCTCAGCCTGCTGGGGCGATGCCAGTGTCGGATTGTGCCCGAAGAACGCCGGCGAACCAGTTGACAATGATTATCAGGTCACTTGATAATAGTTTTCATGTCCAGCAGGCTCGTGTCGCTCCCGCTCGGCGTACCCCTGCTCCCGCTACTGCTGGCCTGCGGCGCAGTCGGCTCCAGCGACAGTGGGTCCAGCCCGGAGGTCGTGGCCGCCTTCTACCCCTACGCCTTCGTGGCCGGGCGGGTCGTGGGCGAACACGCCGATGTCACCAACCTGACTTCGCCCGGCATCGAGCCACACGACCTCGAGCTGACGCCACAACAGGTCGCCGAGATCAGCGAAGCCGACCTGCTCATCTATGAGCGGGGATTCCAGCCCTCGGTCGACGAGGCCGTCGACCAGAACCCACCGGCGGCCAGTCTCGACATCACCGAGGTGGTCGAGCTGCAAGACACCGGGGTGCCGGCCGACGAGCGAGAAGAGGACGAGCTCGAGGGCGACCCGCATGTCTGGCAAGACCCCACTCTGCTCATCCCGATCACCGAACGGTTCGCCGTCGAGATGGCCGAAGCCGACCCAGACCACGCCGCGGACTACCGGGCAAGAGCCGACGCCCTCATCACCGACCTCAAGCAGCTCGACAAGGAGTTCGCCGCCGGCCTGACCGCGTGTGAACGCACGGCCTTCGTCACCAGCCACGCCGCCTTCGGCTACCTCGCGCGCGCCTACGACCTCACCATGGTGCCGGTCGCCGGGCTGAGCCCCGGCGTTGAACCGAGCCCAGCGCAGCTGGCCGAGGTCCAAGACTTCATCGAGGCGAACGGCATCACGACCGTGTTCTCCGAGACGCTCGGCAGCAGGCAGTACGCCGTCACGTTGGCCACCGACCTCGGCGTGGAGGCCGCCGTACTCGACCCGATCGAGGGGTTGAGCAACGAGAGCTCTGGCGACGACTACATTTCCCTCATGCGCGACAATCTCGCAGCGCTCGAGGAGGCCAACGGCTGCTCATGAGCTCAGTCATCGAGATCACGGCCGGCACTATCGCCCTCGGCGGCAGGCCCGTGCTTCGTGGCATCGACCTCTCGGTACACCCCGGTGAGGTCGTCGCCGTCGTCGGGAGCAACGGCTCCGGGAAGTCGACGCTGGTTCGGGGCCTGATGCGGCTGGTGCCCTGGACAAGCGGAGACGTCCGGTTGTTCGACACCGACCTCGCCCGGTTCCGCGACTGGAGTCGCGTCGGATACGTGCCGCAGCGAATGACTGCCACCTCCGGAGTGCCGGCCACCGTCAACGAGGTCGTCGCCTCCGGGCGGCTGTCTCGTCGGCGGGTGCTGATGCCGATGCGCCGGGCCGACCGTGCCGCCGTGCGGGCAGCGACCACGGCCGTGGAGCTGGGCGACCGGCAGCACGACGCCGTCAGTCAGCTCTCCGGCGGCCAGCAGCAGCGGGTTCTCATCGCGCGCGCACTGGTGGGCGAACCGGAGCTGTTCGTCCTCGACGAGCCGACCGCCGGTGTCGACCACCGCAACCAGATCGGACTCGTCTCGACGTTGCGCCCACTCGTCGAGGCTGGCGCGACCGTCGTGCTCGTGCTGCACGATCTCGGCCCGCTGGCCGAGCTGATCGACCGCGCGATCGTGCTCGACGACGGCAGGGTGATGTATGACGGCCCGGTGCCCGCGGACGACTCGCTGGACGGCCTGCACGACCACCACCATGCCGGCCACCAGGCCGACCACGTCCCCATGCGCAGTTGGTGGAACCTGTGAGCATCCTCCAGTACGACTTCATGGTGCGCGCGTTGCTGGCCGCGATGTTCACCGGCGTGGCCGCGCCGGCGGTCGGCACCTACCTCGTCCAACGGCGACTCGCCTTGATGGGCGACGGCATCGGACATATCGCGGTCACCGGCGTCGGGCTCGGCCTGCTCACCGGCCAGTCCCCGGTGTTGACGGCGGTGGTGGTGGCGATCTTCGGTGCCGTCCTGATCGAGCTGGTGCGAGAGGTCGGCAAGGCCAGCGGCGACGTCGCGCTCGCCTTGATCTTCTACGGCGGCATTGCCGGCGGGGTGATGGTGACGGGTCTCGCGGGCGGCAGCGCGCAGATGCTGCACAGCTACCTGTTCGGTTCGATCACCACGGTCTCGGCGCAGGACGTCTGGACCGTCGTCGGGCTCGCCGGGGTGGTGATCTTCTTGGCGGTCGGCTTCGCGCCGCAGCTGTTCGCGGTCTGTCAGGACGAGGAGTTCGCCAAGGCCAGCGGGCTCAAGGTCCGCGCCTACACCTTGATGACTTCGGTGATGGCCGCGGTCACTGTCACGGTGGCGATGAGAACCGTCGGGCTTCTCCTGGTGAGCGCGCTGATGGTGGTGCCGGTCGCCAGCGCGCAACAGTTGGCGCGCGGGTTCAAGGTGACGATCTTCTTGGCGATGACGATCGGGCTGGCCGCCGCCGTCGGTGGGGTGGTGACGAGCTTCTACGCCGATGTCGCCCCCGGCGCCTCGATCGTGCTGATCGCGCTGGCGGGTTTCGTGGCGGCCTGGCCCGTCGGCGGTCTGGTACGTCGCCGGCGTCGCCTGCGCCAACCGTTCCAGTCGGGGGACGACCTGCCCCACACCGCCGTACCGGAGGACCACGTCCACGAGCACAGCGAGGACTGCGGGCACCAGGCGGTCCGCCACGGCGACCACATCGACTACGTCCACGGCGGGCACCGCCACGCCATGCACGGTGACCACTACGACGAGCACTGAACGGAGGAGGCCAGATGATCACGACAGGCTCCATCGGGTCTCGACCCACCCGGCAGCGACGAGCTGTCGTCGCGGCTCTCGGGGAGGTCGACGTGTTCCGCAGCGCGCAGGACATCCACGCGCTGCTGCGCCGACGTGGCGAGGACGTCGGGCTCACGACCGTCTACCGCACGCTTCAGGGGCTAGCCGACGCCGGGGAGATCGACGTGCTCCGGACCCCCGAAGGCGAGTCGGTGTACCGCCAGTGCAGCACCGGGCACCATCATCACCTGGTGTGTCGCACCTGCGGGCGCACGGTTGAGATCGAAGGACCGGCTGTCGAGACCTGGGCCGACAAGACCGCGCGCCGGCACGGGTTCGCCGAGGTCGAGCACACCCTGGAGATTTTCGGCACCTGCACCTCCTGCGCCGCCAGGCATCAGCAATGACTCACGCGGTGCCGTGGCGACGGTCGCGGCGAGCGTAGATGTCGATGGCCTCGAACAGGGTGTGGCGGTCGACGTCTGGCCACAGCACGTCCATGAAGACCATCTCGGCGTAGGCGGCCTGCCAGAGCATGAAGTTGCTGAGCCGCTGCTCGCCCGACGTACGCAACACCATGTCCACGTCGGGGAGCTCCGGTACGTAGAGGGCCCGGGCCAGCGAGCGTTCGTCGATCCGGTCGGCGTTCAGGCGGCCGGCGGCCGCGCGCCGGGCAAGCTCACGAGCCGCGTCGACGATCTCGGAGCGGCCCCCATAGTTCACGCACATCGTCAGCGTCAGTACGTCGTTGTCGCGGGTCATGTCCGCTGCGATCTCCAGCTCCTTCACGACCGACGCCCAGAGCCTGGGTCGACGTCCGGCCCACCTGACGCGTACCCCCATGGCGTGCATCTCGTCGCGTCGCCGCCGGATCACGTCCCGGTTGAAGCCCATCAGGAACCGGACCTCTTCCGTGGACCGCCGCCAGTTCTCTGTCGAGAAGGCGTAGGCGGATACGTACTTCACGCCAGCGGCGATGGCCCCCTCGACGACGTCGAACAGCGCCGCCTCACCCGCCTCGTGTCCGGCTGTCCGCGGCAGGCCACGCTCACGCGCCCAGCGGCCGTTGCCGTCCATGATCAGCGCGATGTGTGCGGGCACCAGCTCGGCGGGGATCCCCGGTGGCCGGGCGAACGCGTCATCGGTCACCGCATCACTGTGGCATCCCGGGGAGTCAGGGGCCACCCGAAACGCGCTATGGTCGATACATAGCCTTGCTATGTACTTGTCACCGTCAAGCGCTCGTCGAAGGGATCCGCGTGAGTGTGAGCCCGCCTGCCGACCAGGATTTCATGCCCCGGCTCACCCATCGACAGGTCCTCACGGTCCTGACCGGGCTGATGCTCGGCATGTTGGTGGCGGCGCTGTCGCAGACCGTCGTCGCGACGGCGTTGCCAACGATCGTCGGCGAGCTCGGCGGTCAGGACCAGCTGGCGTGGGTGGTGTCGGCCACGCTGCTGTCCAGCACCGCATCAACGCCGATCTGGGGCAAGCTGTCCGACCTGTACGGACGCAAGCTGATGTACCAGTCCGCGATCTGGATCTTCATCGCCGGCTCGTTCCTTGCCGGCTTCTCGCAGAACATGCCGATGCTGATCGGCTCGCGCCTGGTCCAGGGGCTGGGCATCGGGGGGTTGATGGCGCTGGGCCAGGCGATCATCGGCGACATCGTGTCACCGCGCGAGCGTGGGCGCTACCAGGGATACATGGGCTCCACCTTCGCGCTCGCCACCGTCTTGGGCCCTCTCATCGGAGGCGTCATCGTCGAGCAGACATCATGGCGGTGGACCTTCTTCGTCGGCATCCCGATCGGGCTGGCCGCGCTGGTGGTCACCGAGCGGGTGCTGCAGCTGCCGTTCCCGAGACGCGACCACAAGGTCGACTGGTGGGGGGCCACCTTCATCGTGGGTTGTGTGAGCAGCATCTTGCTCGTGTTGTCGCTGGGCGGGGACGCGTTCGGCTGGCAGTCCGGCTGGACCGTTGCTCTGGTGGCCTCCAGCCTGCTGTTCTTGGGGCTGGCGATCTGGCAGGAGCGACGTGCCGTCGAGCCGATCATGCCCCCTCACCTGTTCCGCAATCACACGTTCGCGATCGCGGGCGCGGCCGGTTTCGCGGTGGGGGTCGCCATGTTCGGCGCGATGATCTTCTTACCGCAGTACCTGCAGATCGTGCGCGGGGAGTCCCCGATGGTGTCGGGATTCCTCACCTTGCCCCTGATGTTCGCGATGATCGCCGCGATGACGATCTCGGGCCGTGTCATCACCCGCACCGGTCGGTACAAGCTCTTCCCGGTGCTCGGTATGGCGCTGCTCGCGGTCGGCCTCATCTTGATGTCCCGTCTCCACACCGACACCTCGCTGGTCCTGGCCGGTGCCTACATGGCCGTCGCCGGCGTGGGGATAGGCCTTTCGATGCAGGTGCTCGTGCTGGCGACGCAGAACGCCGTGGGGCGGGGCGATCTCGGCGTCGCCACTTCAGGTGCGACGTTCTTCCGCGCGATGGGTGGCGCCGTCGGTGTGGCCATGTTCGGAGCGTTGCTGCGCTACAGCAACTCGATCACGATCCCCGACCGGGCCGCCGAGTTCGGTGTTCCGCCCGACCAGCTGAACGCCGGCGACTTCGACATCGGGACCCCCGCGGAGGTGAGCGCTCTGCCGACGGCACTGCACGACACCGTGGTCACCGGGTTCGCGGACTCGATGCAGACCGTGTTCGCCTCCGCCGCTCCGTTCGCCGTCGTGGGATTCCTCGTCGTGGTCTTCTTACGTGAACACCCACTCGACACCCGGGAAGTCGACCCGTCCGACGTCGCGGACTCATCGCTCGACATGGACAAGGGAGCGAAGGCCGCGCTCTAGGTGCCACTGCAGGTACGCCGCGACGAGGCCGCTGGCCGGTTTGCGGTACCTGGCGTCGACCGCCTCGGCGGTGTTCCAGTCCCCTGCCAGCAGCGCCCCCAGCAGGGTGACGGTCTGCGGCGCCGGGTTCGCCGTACCAGGGATGCGGCAGCTGCCGCACAGCATGCCTCCCCCGCCGGCGCTGAAGCTGCGGTGCGGCCCCGGCCCGCCGCAGCGGGCGCACTGGTCGAACGACGGGGCGTACCCGGAGATCGCCAGCGACCGCAGCAGGAACGAGTCCAGCACCAAAGTCGCGTCACGCTCCCCTCCGGCGAGCACCCGCAGCCCGCCTACGAGCAGCAGGTACTGCGAGACGGCGGGCTCCATCTCCTCTACCACGAGCCGCTCGGCTGTCTCGAGCATGGCCGTGCCGGCGGTGTAACGGGCGTAGTCGCCACAGATCGCCTCCCCGAAGGGAGACAGCGTCTCGGCCTGCGTGACGATGTCGAGGCTGCGTCCACGAGCGAGCTGCACGTCCACATGCATGAAGGGCTCGAGCCGCGAGCCGAACTTCGACTTCGTACGGCGTACGCCCTTCCCCACCGCTCGCACTCGCCCGGTGTGGCGGGTCAGGAACGTGATGATGCGGTCGGCCTCCCCCAGCTTCTGCGTGCGAAGCACGATCGCCTCGTCACGATAGAGATTCACGCCCCCATTGTGCCCTCGCCCGCAACCACATCGTGCTCGACTGGCCATGAGAGAGTCACCCGGTGAGCTCTGAGCTCCTCGACAAACTCGAGCGCTATTACGACTCGGTGCCGCGACCCCGGTGCAGGGTGGAAGAGGTCGGCCCGTTCACACTCTTCGTGGCCGAGTCCGGCTGGCCCTTCTACGCCAGGCCGCGGCGGGGCGCCTCGCCGCGGGCGACCCCCGGCGACGTACAGCGGCTGGTGGCGCGACAGCGCGCGCTCAACGTGCCCCGGACGATCGAGTGGGTCGACGACATCACACCAGACATGGTCGCGACTGCTCGGGAGGCGGGCGCCCAAGTGGCGATGTGCCCCTTGCTCGTGCTGGACGGCGAGCCGCGCGGCAACGTCGGCACGGCCCGTGTGCTCGACCGCACCGAGGAAGAGGAGCTCGTCGCCACCCGGGCGGCGGTCTCGGTCGGGTTCGACAACGCCGGTACGGCGACCGGACTGGCCGGCACCGAGGATCGTGACCGGCGGCTGATCTCGCGGCAGGCGGTCGTGGACGACACGCTGCGCTCACGGTTGACCACCGGCGAGGTCCGCCTGGCGGCTGTCAGCGCGCCCGATGCACCCGAGCTGGGTCCAGTCGGCGGCGGCAGCTACTCCCCCCTCGACGGGGTCGCCGAGATCGGCGGGGTGGCGGTGCTGCCCGCGTTTCGACGCCGGGGACTGGCTGCCATGCTTGCCACTGTGCTAGCCAGGGATGCCCGAAGCCGCGGCGTCACCACGGTGTTCTGCTCTGCACAAGACGACGACGTGGCCCGAGTCTACGAAGGTGTCGGCTTCCGTCGGGTCGGAACGGCATGCATCGCCGAGCTCGACCGAGCCGCCATTCTCACCCGATGACGTCACTTGCTCGGACGTTCCGCTCCTCGGCCTCGTCTGCGCGCAACACCTCCGCCCGGACCCGCCCCAACAGGTCGGCGATGAGCGGCAGTGCCAAGTCGAGCAGCTCGGAGTCGGTGACGTCGTCCGGATGACGTGCCGCGGAGGACGGCTCGGCGCTGGTCAGGTCGGCGAGGTCGCCCGCGACGTCGTACCCTCGGCTCTTCAGCACGTCAACGCTGGCCATCGAACGCGCACGCAGGAAGTCGAAGTCGCCTGGCCGCAACGCGATCCGGGATCCACCTCGGGGGACAAGCAACTGATGTGACAGGTATCGCTGGATCCAGCGGTACGGCTCGCTCCAGTGACCCGCGTCGGCCTCGATCGCCGCACGCAGCAGTGGCCCGGCGCGCTGCAGGAGCTGTGCGGACTCCACCCCGACCGACTCCCTCGCCTGATCCAGCTCGGTCTGGCAGCTGTCGGGGTCGATCCCGCAGACCTGCGCGAACCGCTTCCACAACAGCGCGGAGTCTGACCCCTTCGGCGGCACGGTCACCACATGGACGTGCTCGGGGGGCAGGTCGCCGCGCCACGTGTCCAGCACCGGCGCCGGGTCGAGCACGGACCATCGCCACCGCCCCTCGTCCGTGTCCAGCGAGTGCACGAACTCGTCCAGCGACGACGCCACCCCGAGCTTGAGGGTCTCCTGCCAGGCCGCCGGGACTTGCTCGACGAGATCGCGAGCCGTGAAGAGCAGATGGGTCTCCACCCCCGCGAGCTCCTCCATCGCCCTTCGCGCCTGCTCAGCCGACGCCATTGCGAACCACTCGTTGCTGATCACCACGGTCCCTGCCCAGTCTCGGGCCTGCGAGACGATCCGTCGCCACTGGCGGTACGCCTTGGAGCCGGGTCCTTTGCGGACGCCGGTGGCCGCTCGACCGTGGTCGAGACGGTTCTTCCCGGGGACGAGAACACCGTGCTCACCGAGCCGTTCGCGGTTGTGGAACAGCACCGCCTGAAGGAACGTCGTCCCCGTCTTCGGCGCACCGATATGCACAAGGACGCGGTCGGGCATCCTGATAGTATGACCGCCCTGCGCCGTGCCGTCGACAACGGGAGCCTTGTTGAAGATCCGCTTCATCATGCACGACGTCTATGGCCGAGGCGGGGGTGTCCTCACGGTGGTGCGTGGTCTCGTCGAAGAGCTGGCCAAGCGCCACGAGGTCGAACTGGTGAGCCTCTTCCGCGCCCGCGACGAAGCGACGCACCGGCTGCCGCCCGGCGTACCTGTCCACACCCTGATCGACAACCGGCCAGACCAGATGCCGACCGGCCAGACCGGGCGGGCGCGCAGGACCGCCAGCCAGCAGCCGAGTCGGCTGATCCCCGCGGCTGAGCCGCGCTCACGCCATTACAGCCGGCACTCCGACGAGCAGTTGACGCAGTACATGGAGTCGTTGCGTGACGGCGTCATCGTCGCGATGCAGCCCGGGCTCAGCATCGCCACCGCACGCCTCGCGCACGAGTCAACGGTCAGCATCGCTCAGGAGCACCGGCCGTTCGTCGTCAGGCCGAAGGAGATCCGCGCGGCGATGGTCGAGCACTTCCCCCGGCTCGACACCTTCCTCACCCTCACCGACCGGGACGCCCGTCGTTATCGCCGCATCTTCAAGGGCAACGTCGACGTCGCCGTGATGCCGAACGCGACTCCCAACTTCGCCATCGCCCAGTCCGACCTGTCGAACAAGGTCGTGATCGGCGCCGGGCACCTGCTCAAGGGCAAGGGGTTCGACCGGCTCGTGGCCGCCTGGAGCATGGTGCACCAACGGCACCCCGACTGGGAGCTGCGGATCTTCGGGGACGGCAAGAACAAGCCGGAGCTGGAGAGACAGATCGCCGAGCTCGAGCTCAACGGCACGGCCCGCCTGATGGGCTACACGAACCGACTGCCCGAAGAGATGGCGAAGGCGTCGATCTTCGTGCTGAGCTCGCGCGTCGAGGGGTACGGCATGGTGCTGATGGAGGCCATGTCATGCGGTGTGCCCGTGGTCAGCTTCGACTGCCCGACCGGGCCCCGCGACATCGTCACCCACGGAGAGGACGGGTACCTGGTGCCCAACCACGACATCGATGCGCTCGCCGACGCTATCGTCGAGATGATCGAGCTGCCGCACGAGGGCCGCAAGGCGCTCGGCGCTGCCGGGCTACAGAAGGCGCAGGACCGCAGCCAGGCCGCCATCGCGGCCCGTTGGGAAGACCTGTTCCGCGAACAGCAGGCGACCAAGGGGAAGATCCCGCAGTGACGGTGTCCTCCCCTCTTCCCGGGAAGCCCACGAGCATCCTGTTCAACGCGGTAACCGAGCCGGAGACCCAACGCACGTACGTGGTGTTCGGGACGAGACGCGGCGGCACCAGCATGGTGGCGGGGGCTGTGCGGGCACTCGGCCTCGACCTCGGGAACGTCGGCGGTCGCAGAAACAACGAGGACCCCCAGTTCCAGAACCATTCGATGGACGACATGCGCGGCGCAATCGAGCGCCGGAATGCCAAGCGTGATGTCTGGGGCTGGAAGTTCCCAGCTGCCGCCAGCTACCTTCCCGCGCTCTTCTCCTCGATTCGCAACCCTTACTTCATCGTGGTCTACCGCGACCCGGTGGCTGCAGCGCTGAGTCAAGCCAACAAGGATCAACGGGCACGCCAACGTACGCCACGCATCGCCCTCCACGAGTGCAACAGCAACGTCAACACGAACACCGGCTTCATCCTCGCGACAGACCGACCCTGCCTGCTCGTGAGCCACGAGAGGGCCATTGCCGACACCGGGGTTCTCATCGACGAGCTCGCCGACTTCTTGACGCTCGAGCGACCCGGGGACTCACTCCGAAGCCGGATGCTCGACTACCTCGCCCCCGGCCACTACAAGTCCTTCAGCGACTTCTTCGCCGGCGAGGACAATAAGCCGAGCTAGGCCCCGCGCCTCCTTTAGGCTGAGGTGCGATGACCCGCTCCAAGCTGTTGGCCCGCTCGGGCGCCGTACTCATGACCGTGGGTGCCTTGGCGACGGGGTGTTCCTCGGTTTCCACGTCCTCGCCGAGCCAGTCGACGCAGGACGGCAAGGCCTCGACCGAGGCTGCCCGGCCCGGTGATACGGCGTCTTCGTCGAGCAGCCCTGCGGCGGATGCGGCGGCACCCGAGGTGGGTGAGTGCCGGGCGCTCGGGTACGCCGAGATCTCCGACTTGTCCGACGTGACGAGACCCAAGCCGTGCGCCGAGCGGCACACCACCTACACCTTCGCCGTCGGCACGCTGCCGGACGACATCGCGTTCACCGGAGTCAGCATCGAGAACAGGGCCGTCCAGGACGCCGCGGCCGCCAACTGCCGGACCGCGTTCAGCGACTTCATCGGCGGCGACGGCGCCACCCGCGCCTTGTCCCGGCTGACCGTGACCTACTTCCTGCCCGACCAGGGCAGCTTCGACGCAGGCGCCCACTGGGTACGCTGCGACGTGGTCGCGATGCAGTCCGAGATGGTGCTGGCGGGGCTGCCTCGCGAGCTCGAGGGGTTCCTCGACGACGAGAAGCACCTCGAGCAGTTCGGAGTCTGCTCCAAGGGCGAGCCCGGGTCGGAGGAGTTCAAGCTGGTGATGTGCACGCAGCAGCACGCCTACCGGGCACTTGCGGCACTAAGGCTCGGGACCGGCGAGGCGGCGTACCCAGGTCGTCAGGTGACCAAGGTCGAGGGCCAGCAGCGGTGCGAGGCTGCCCTCGAAGCGGAGATGGGCAGCGGTGGCGGCTACACGTACGGCTGGACCTACCCGACACCCAGGGACTGGGACGGCGGGCAGCGGTTCGGTTACTGCTGGCACCGGACAGTCTCCTGACTTTCCTCTCGGCTGGCCCAGCCGGCAGGCATAATCGGTGTCGTGATGAAGTTCGTTGGCGCTGGCGCCCTCACCTTGTTGCTGATGACCTCCTGCGCGAGCGCGGCGGATGTGAGTAACGCCGCTGACGAGTCCGCGCAGGTCCAGGAGCCCACCGAGACGGAGCCGACCACGCCGACCGAGACCACCGAGACCACGGCGACAGCGCCCACGGTCACGACGGCGCCCACGGAGCCGACCGAACCGACAACCCCGACCGAGACGACCGCCGAGCCCGAACTGGCCGGGCCTCCAAAGGTCGGCAACTGCTACCGCACCGGCAAGGTCGCCTTCCAGCAGCAGCGCGACGGGAGCTTCCCCGTCAACTGCGGCAGACCCCATACGGCCGAGACGTTCGCCGTCATCGACGTGGGTGGGTCCGCTCGGAAGGCCGAGATCGACCGAGTCTGGCGGGAGTGCCAGGCCAGCTTCAAGCGTTACGTCGGCGACTCCCAGACGGTCTCCACCCTCGGCCTGACGGTGATCCAGCCGACTGCCGACCAGATGCTTCAGGGGCAGCAATGGGCTCGCTGCGACGCCATCGAGCTGCCCAACTACAACGGCCTGGGCGGCCGGCTCCGCACCGGCAGCGTGGCGGGGGCGTTGGAGGGCGGCGTCCCCGACGAGTTCCGCGGCTGTGTCAGACACTGGCCCAAGGTCGACCAGCCGGTGCACTTCACGTCGTGTCGCAAGAACCACCAGGCTGAGCTCATCCCCGAGTCCCTCAACCTGGGTGGGCCCGATGCGACGTACCCGGGACAGAGCTCGGTCCTGAACGCCAGCAAGACGTTCTGCGCCAACATCTTCCAGGACTACGTCCCGGAGACGCTCAACTACTACTACTACTATCCGACCGCAAGCTCGTGGAAGTCCGGCTCGCACGACACGACCTGCTGGGCGCTCGACACCGAAGGCGACGGTCTACCGCCGGCCTTCTGACGTCTGCTTTCGACTACCGGCGGCCGGTCAGAAGCCGAGCCTGCGCAGCTGCCTGGGGTCGCGCTGCCAGTCCTTCGCCACCTTCACGTGCAGATCGAGATACACCGGAGTGCCGAGGAGCGCCTCGATCTGCTTGCGCGCGGTCGTCCCGATCTCCTTCAGCCTTGCGCCGCCGGTTCCGATCACGATGGGCTTCTGGCTGGACCTCTCGATGAACAGATTGGCGTGTACGTCGAGCAGCGGCCGCCCAGCTTGTCGACCGGGCCGGAGACCCATCTCCTCGACCACCACGGCAATCGAGTGCGGAAGCTCGTCGCGCACCCCTTCCAGCGCCGCCTCCCGGATCAGTTCCGCGACGAGTGTGGTCTCCGGCTCGTCGGTCAGCTCCCCTTCCGGGTAGAGCGCCGGGCCCTCGGGCAGCTGGGCGGCGAGCAGGTCGGCCAGCAGCCCGACCTGCTCGTTCCTGACCGCCGAGACCGGCACGATCTCAGCCCAGTCGACGCCGGCCGCAATGCCGAGCTCGTGCACCGCCACCAGATGCCCGGCCAGCGCCTCCGGCCCAGCCAGGTCGGACTTCGTGGCGACGGCGAGCTTGGGTGTCCGTCGGATCCTCGCCAGCTCATTGACCAAGAATCGGTCACCGCGCCCGATCGCGTCGCTGGCCGGCAGGCAGACCACAATCACGTCGACCTCGGCCCAGGTGGCGCGCACCACGTCGTTGAGCCGTTCTCCGAGCAGCGTGCGCGGCTTGTGCAGGCCGGGGGTGTCCACGAGTACGAGCTGAGAGTCCGCCCGGTGCACGATGCCGCGGATGGCGTGCCGTGTCGTCTGCGGGCGCGAGGAGGTGACCGCCACCTTGGCGCCGACGAGGGCGTTGGTCAGCGTCGACTTGCCGACGTTGGGCCGGCCGACGATGCTCGCGAAACCGCTGCGATAACCAGCAGGTGTCTCGGTCGGCGAAGTCACGTGGTCGGCTCACCTGACCGCGCCGGAGTCGGCATCGCGTCCCCTCGGCGCCGGCTCGCCAGCGGACTCAGCCTCACGGCGGCTGGGCGTGACGACGATAGTCACCACCTTGTTGCGGCGGCCGGCGAGCGACTCCGCCTGCAGATGGAGGCCCTCACACATCACCTCGGCGCCGGGGATCGGAACCCGGCCCAGGTGTTTGGCCATCAGGCCGCCGACCGTGTCGACGTCCTCATCGTCGATCGCCACCCCGAACAGGTCCGACAGCTCGTCGACCGGGAGTCGCGAGCTGACGCGCATCGCTCCGCCTGAGAGCTGCTGCGCCTCGACGGGCTCGTCGTCGTACTCGTCGGTGATCTCGCCGACGATCTCCTCGAGCAGGTCCTCGATGGTGATCAGGCCGGCCGTGCCGCCGTACTCGTCGACAACGACCGCCACGTGCATCCGCTTGGCCTGCATGTCGCGCATCAGCTCGTCGGCCGGCTTGGAGTCCGGCACGAAGAAGGACGGCCGCATCACCGTCTCGACGCGCTCGGTGGACTCGGCCTCGTGGTTGTCGAAGACCCGTCTGGTGACGTCTTTGAGGTAGGCGACCCCGATCACGTCGTCGAGGTCTTCGCCGACGACGGGGATCCGGGAGAAGCCGCTGCGCAGAGCCAGCGACATGAGCTGTCGTAATGTCTTGTGGCGTTCGATGAACACCATGTCGGTGCGTGGCACCATCACCTCACGGACGAGTGTGTCCCCGAGCTCGAACACCGAGTGGATCATCCGGCTTTCGTCGGACTCGATGACGCGACTCGCCTCCGCGAGAGATACAAGCTCGCGCAGCTCGGCCTCGGTCGCGAACGGGCCTTCCCGGAAGCCGCGCCCCGGGGTGATCGCGTTGCCGATGAAGATCAGCAGCTGCGGCAGCGGCCCGAGCACCGCTGTCGCGGCCGCCACCGGCGTCGCCGTGATGAGTGCGACGCGTTCGGCGTGTTGGCGGCCGAGGGTGCGGGGCCCGACACCGACCGCGATGAAGGACACGACGACCATGACGCCGGCCGCCGTGAGCACCTGGACCCACGTGGGCTCCAGCAGATGGACCAGGACAAGGGTCACCAGCACCGTCGCCGTCGTCTCGCACAGGACCCGCATCAGCAGCGCCGTGTTGAGGAACCGCGGTGCGTCGGTCGTGATCGTCAGCAGCCGCCGAGCACCGCCGCGGCCTTCGCGGACGAGCTCCTGAGCGCGCACCCGCGAGATGGACGAGAGGGCTGCGTCAGCACTCGCCAGCACGCCGGCGAGGACCACCAGCACCGCCGCGACCGCGAACAGCCCGACCTCAGTCGACGTCATTCGACGCGCTCACCGCTCCTCACCCCTTGCCACTCGGTGAGCAGCCTGGCCTGCAGCCCGAACATCTCCCGCTCCTCCTCAGGTTCGGCGTGGTCGTAGCCGAGCAGATGCAAGATGCCGTGGATCGTCAGCAGATGCAGCTCGTCGTCGACCGTCCGAGTGAAGTTGGGCGACTGCGCCGCGGCGTACTGGGGGCACAACAGCATGTCACCCAAGATGCCCCCGGCCGGCGCCTCGTCTCCCGGCCGCAACTCGTCCATCGGGAACGACAACACGTCGGTCGGCCCCTTGGCGCCCATCCAGCGTTCGTTGTACTGGGTCATGGTCGCCTCGTCGACGAGCTTCACGACCAGCTCCGCCCCCGGATGCACCCGCATCCGGCTCATGGCGAAGCGGGCGAGCCTGGCAAAGTCCGCGACGTTCAGGTCGACACCGGATTCGTTGAGCACCTCGACGCTCATCGACCCTCGATCACCGAGGTCGGACCGGAGCTGCGCACGGCCTCGTAGGTGTCGTAGGCGGCCACGATCTTGCCCACCAGCTTGTGCCGTACGACGTCGTGGGCGGTCAGGTAGCAGAAGCTGACGTCCTTGATGCCTTCGAGGATCCCCTGCACGACGCGGAGCCCGCTCTTGGTGCCCGTCGGAAGGTCGACCTGGGTGACGTCGCCGGTGACGACCATCCGGGAACCGAAGCCGAGCCGGGTCAAGAACATCTTCATCTGCTCCGGAGAGGTGTTCTGCGCCTCGTCCAAGACGATGAACGCGTCGTTGAGGGTGCGGCCGCGCATGTAGGCGAGCGGCGCGACCTCGATCGTGCCGGAGGTCAACAGCTTCGGGATCGTCTCCGGGTCGAGCATGTCGTGCAGGGCGTCGTACAAGGGGCGCAGGTAGGGGTCGATCTTCTCGCTGAGCGTGCCGGGCAGGTAGCCGAGGCGTTCGCCAGCCTCGACCGCGGGCCGGGTCAAGATGATGCGGTTGACCTGCTTGGACTGTAGTGCCTGGACCGCCTTCGCCATTGCAAGATAGGTCTTGCCGGTGCCTGCGGGGCCGATCGAGAAGACGACGGTGTGCTTGTCGATCTGGTCGACGTACCGCTTCTGGTTCAGCGTCTTGGGTCGGATGGTGCGACCGCGGTTGCTGAGGATGTTCATCGTGAGGACGTCCGCGGGGCGCTCCTCGGTCTCGGCGCGCAGCATCGCGATGACCCGCTCGACGGTCTCGCTGGTCAGGCCCTGACCGGTGCGCACCATCGTCACGAGCTCGTCGAGCAGCCGCTCGATGAGGGCGGCCTCGCCGCGATCGCCCGACAGCGTCACCTCGTTGCCTCGGACGTGGATGTCGGCGGAGAACTCCCGCTCGATGATGGTGAGGAACTCGTCGCGTGCTCCGAGTACGGCGACGACGGGCACGCTGTTGGGAATCACGACGGTATACCGGTGTATTGGTTGCTCTGTCATCGTGCCCCCATGCTACGGGCTTGCGCCGACCACGCCCACCCGCTTTGCGCTGTGACCCGGCAGCCCGTCAGCCGGGTGGCCACGCGAAGTCGCGCCCGCCCAAGACGTGCGCGTGCGCGTGGAACACACTCTGCTGGGCTCGCGCGCCGTTGTTGCACACGAGGCGATAGCCGCCGGCGACCCCCTCGTCGGTGGCCACCTGGTGCGCCAACGTGAGGACGCCGACAGCGGCGTCGGGATGGGCGCCCGCGAGCTCCGTCAAGGTCGGGCTGTGCCGCTTCGGGATCACCAGGACATGGGTCGGAGCCTGCGGGTTGATGTCGCGAAACGCCATCGCGAGATCGGTCTCCGCCACCTTCTCCGACGGCACTTCGCCGGCGACGATGCCGCAGAACAGGCAGTCCGGGTTGTTCATGCTTCCTCCGTCTCTCGCGGCCGCGTGGGAAACGTCGACGCAAACCTTGGTGGGGCATCATGTAAACCAATCCGCCCCACTGCGCGTGATTGCGGTGTGACCACGTTATCGGGAGTCTCGACCCTTAGGGGGACGAAGTTGGTGACAGCGGCACGCTGGAACGCCGACGAGGCTGTGACGCAGCTGTACGCCGTCCACTACCGGTCCTTGGTGCGGATGGCTGCGCTGCTCGTGCGGCACAGCGGCGAGGCGGAGGAGATCGTCCAGGACTCCTTCGTCACGATGCACGACAAGTGGGGTCGGCTCCGGGAGCCCGAGAAGGCGCTGGGCTACCTGCGGCAGACCGTGGTCAACCGGGCCCGCTCGTCGCAACGACGACACGCCGTCGCCGACAAGCACGCACCTCGGCAGGTCCCGGACACACCCAGCGCCGAACATCACATGCTGACGGCAGAGACCCGAACGGCCGTCATGGAGGCACTGCACCAGCTTCCTCGCCGACAGCGTGAGGTGCTTGTGCTCCGCTATTACAGCGACCTGACCGAGGCCGACATCGCCGCGACCGTCGGAATCAGCCGCGGCGCGGTCAAGAGCCACGCGCATCGAGGCATGAACGCTCTCCGCCAACTGCTCGAGGAAGAACGATGAACGCACCCGAGAACGGCCGTGACCGCACGGCGGAACTGCTCGCGCAGGCGATGTCTGAGGAGGCAGCCACGGTCGACACCGACCCTGGCGCCTTGCAGGCGATCCAGCGGCGCACCCGTGGCACCAGCCCGAGCGGCGCCGCTCGCAGCCGCACGCCGTGGTTCTTCGGCGCACTCGGCGCCGGCCTCGCCACCGCCGCGACCATCACCGCGATCGTGGTGGTCGGCGGCAGCGGCGGCGATCCGACCGGGACTCCCGCCGCCACCGGGCCAACCCAGGGGCAGGGCACCGAGGGTCCGACGACCCAGCCGGCCACCACCGCCGGCCCGACCGAGGGCACCGTGTCCCAGGACGAGATGCACAAGGGTGCCTACGACCCGGACAGCAACTTCAACGAGACCATGGTCTACTCGGGTCAGCCGGGCCCGACCGGCGAGGTCCGCCTCTACC
>JACCUS010000463.1 GCA_013811715.1 Nocardioidaceae bacterium | reverse complement strand
GCGTCGTACGGCACGTTCTCGTCGTGGTCGCCGAGCGCCGCCTTGGTGGCGGGGGTGAAGATCGG
This sequence comes from Nocardioidaceae bacterium, assembly GCA_013811715.1. Taxonomy (GTDB): domain Bacteria; phylum Actinomycetota; class Actinomycetes; order Propionibacteriales; family Nocardioidaceae; genus JACCUS01. The sequence continues at coordinate 2,641 of JACCUS010000463.1, read as the reverse complement.
CTCGGGCAGACTCGACCCCTCGTCGAGTCCGGCGGGCAGCTCGACGCCGCACACCGCCCCGGTCGCGCGGTAGTCGCTGAGCCCGGTGCCGGCCAGATAACCACGCGCAACGCACTCGACGGGGAACATGTCGAGCCGCTCGCAGACCACAGCGCGTCCGGCGACGGCGGCCGGCACGTCGGTGGACAGCACGTGGTGGGGGACGATGTCGCTCAGCACCTCGAACCACCACAGCGACATCCGGGTCAAGATCTCACCCTTGTCGGGGATCTCGGACGCCAGCACGTGGTCGAAGGCCGAGATCCGGTCCGACGCCACCATCAGCAGCCGTCCCTCCGACAGCTCGTACAGGTCGCGCACCTTGCCGGAGTGCAGATGCCGGGCGCCCGCGACGAGCAAAGCCGACCCGCGGTACGGCGAACTCATGCCCCCGTCCGAGGCTCTAGCGGCGTCCGCCAGCGCAACCCAGGGAAACGCCCGAAGCCGCGGTCGGTAGTGACCCAGGTGGCGCCGTGCTCGACAGCAAGCGCAGCGAGATACGCGTCCGGGACGACGTTTCCGCGGGCACCAACCGCTTCACACAGACCACTGAAGATGTCCCAGTGGCGTGCGCCCGGCCGCACCCGGACAGCCGATCGTGCCTCGAGAACCGTCGAGCAGAAGGACAGGGCCAGCGCAGGAGATGTCGGCTCCCGATAGATCCGGTGGTTGGTGACGATCCGAAGGAAGGTGGAGAGCACTAGCTCACTGACCCCGAACGGTTCATCACCGACCAGAGCAGACTCGAGCCAGCCGCGGTGCTCGGCCGCTCGCGGGCTCTCGGCCCGGTGGGCGTAGATGAACGCGTTGACGTCAGCCAGCAGCAAGGCCCGGCCCACCATCGCCGAGCACAGCGGCCAACGACTCCTTGTCCTCCAGGTCGACACCGGGCTGCAGGCCGCTTCCGCCGAAGACCGGCAACGTGATGCTGCTGCTACCGCTCTCGTGACCCGCCGCGAGCAGCACCCGCAGAGCGTCATCGACGACGTCTCCGAGCGTTCGCCGGTGCCGGGCCGCCAGCTGGCGGGCCTCGCGCAACAGATCGCTGTCGATGTTGACGGTCGTGCGCATGAACGCATCATAGCATCACGTATTTGCATCACGATGCCCACACAGCGCCACCCGGTGAAACCGCCCGAGGGTAGGCTGTTGGGCCGCAGCACCCGTGGGTACAGGGTGCCCGAAGGGATGTCATGGTGAAGGGATCGTGATGCAGCCGGACTCCATCGCCGACCGTTACCGGGTCATCCGGGCGGTGGGTCGGGGTGGCATGGGCACCGTGTGGCTGTGCCGAGACGAGGTGCTGGGCCGCGACGTGGCGGTGAAGCAGATTGGTGCCCTGCCCGGAGAGTCTGCCGAGAACACCGCCCGGGCGATGCGGGAGGCGCGGTCCGCTGCCGCCCTCAACCACAAGAACGCGGTGTCGATATTCGACGTGGTCGACCACGACGGCAAGCCGTGGCTGGTGATGGAGTACGTTCCGTCGCGGACTCTGACGGAGGTCTTGAACGAGGACGGGCCGCTGTCGCCCGATCGGGCGGCTCGGATGGGAGCTCAGCTCGCCGCCGCCCTGGCCAGCGCGCACGGGCTCGGCATCATCCACCGCGACGTCAAGCCGGGGAACGTGCTGGTCGGCGAGGGTGGGCTGGCCAAGATCAGCGACTTCGGCATCGCCCGTGCTGACTACGACGACCAACTCACCCAGACCGGCATGATGACCGGTACTCCGGCCTACTTCTCGCCCGAACTCGCGCGAGGCGGCGACCCGAGCCGGGCTGCGGACGTGTGGGCGCTGGGCGCCACCTTGTTCACCGCCGTCGAGGGCAGGCCGCCGTACGAGAGCCAGTCGAACCCGCTCGCGATGCTGAGCAAGATCGCCTCCGAGCCGGTGCCGCGGCCGACGCGCGCCGGCGCGCTGGCCCCGATCATCACCGGAATGCTGGACCCCGACCCGGCGAATCGGTGGACGATGTCGAAATCCCTCGGAGCGCTGCGCGGCGTCGCCGACCGTGGCCGAGCCGGCACGGCAGTAGCGGCCGACGATGACCAGACCGCGGTGACCGAGCGCGTGCCGCCGTACGGCGAGCAAGGTGCCGGGCGCGACCGCACCACACCGGTGCCCATACCCGCGGCCGCGACGCCTCCCTCAGATCCGGCCGCCGCCGGTCGCTATGAGGAGGACACCCGGCGCGGCTGGCCGTTTCCGACCGTGCTCGCAGCCGCACTCGGTCTGTTGCTGCTGCTGGGCCTGGGTGGCCTGGTGCTGTACAACACGGCCGGCGACGACCCATCCAGCACCGCCCAGAACGGTGGGGGCAGCCCCTCGCCGCAAACCACCGGGCCGGTCACAACAGGTCCGGCCACCACGGAGCCAACCGCCACGGAGCAACAGACCACCGACCAACAGACCACCGAGCAACAGACGACTGAGCAACAGGCGACTGAGCAACAGGCGACCGAGCAACAGACGACCGAGCAACAGACGAGTCCGGTCGAGACCACCGCCGCGACCTCCGAACAGCCGACCACCAGCGAGGTACCGATCACCTCGGACCCGCCAGCCACCCAGCCGGCGGGGTCGGCGCAGGCCGCGGAGGACTTC
>JACCUS010000500.1 GCA_013811715.1 Nocardioidaceae bacterium | reverse complement strand
CGGTTCCCACAGCCCCGTCTGTATGCGCCAGCTCGCGCTAAGTCGGCAGCGTCCGGCCGAGAAAGTCGAGTGTCCGCCGCCAGGCAAGTGCGGACGCCTCGGGGTGGTGCAGCGCGAAGTCGTCGTTGTCGAAGGCGTGGTTGGCGCCCTCGTAGACCTCGAACTCGGCGGGCCGACCCTCAGCAGCCACCGCCCCACGGACCTGCTCGACTGTCGCGTGGTCGATGTAGGCGTCGGCGAGGCCGAAGTGGTGCAGGCTCGGCACGGTCACCAGAGGCGCCAGGTCCAGCAGGTCGGGGATCGACGAACCGTAGTAGCTCACCAGCGCGTCGGGCGAGTGCACCGCCGCCACGTTGAAGGCCAGCCCGCCGCCTAGGCAGAAGCCGACCAGGCCCGTGCCGCCACGCACCTCGTCGCGCCCGCGCAGTTGCCCGAACGCGGCCACGGCGTCGCCGACGGCGGCGCCCCAGTCCAGCCGGCCGGCCAGACCCATGGCGTCGTCGATGGCCGAGGGCGCCGACTCGTCGACCGCCGTGGCGTCCAGCCGCCAGTAGAGCTCGGGAGCCAGCACGACGTACCCGGCGGCCGCCAGGTCGGCACCGCGTCGCTGGATGTAGCCGCTCACCCCGAAGATCTCCTGGAGCAGCAACAGCCCGGGGCCGGTGCCGCCTGCGGGGAGCCAGAGGTACGCCGACATCTCACCCGCGTCGGTCGGGACGCTCACTCGTTCGCTCATCAGGGCAGTATGCCGTGCCTGAGCTCGCCCGGTAACGTGCCCCGGTGAAGCGAATTCTCCTTACTGGGATGTCGGGCGTCGGCAAGTCCACGGTGATCAGCCACCTCGAGGCGCAGGGATACAAGGCGATCGATGTCGACGATCCTGTGTGGTCCGAATGGGCGGACAGCGCGGATGGCGAGGGGCCGTCCCCGCTCCAGCCGGGCAAAGACTGGGTCTGGCGCGAAGACCGCGTTCAAAGCCTGCTGGCCACTGAAGATGTCGATGTGCTGTTCGTCAGTGGATGCGCGTCCAACCAAGGGAGGTTTCATAAGCAGTTCGACTACATCGTCTTGTTGAGTGCACCTGCGGCTGTCATGGTCGAGCGCCTGGCCGATAGGGAGAGCAACCTTTACGGAAAACACCCGGAGGAGGTCGCCCGCAGTTTGCATTTCAAGGAGACAGTGGAGCCGAGGCTGAGGTCTATCGCCCACCTCGAGGTCGACGCCAGCGCCCCGGTCGATGAAGTCGTGGCGGCTGTTCTCAGGCTCGTGCACACCTGACGGGTTGCTAGTGGTGTGCCCAGAGGTGGTGCACCGGTAACGCGCTTGGGCGGTACGTGGCCATCGGGGCCACGGTCTTCTGTGCCGTTGGAGAGCGGTTGGTTGCCACCGCCTAGTGGCGGCTTGGGCCGTGCCCACCACCGCCGTCGCCGCCGCCGAGAAGGAGCATGATGCCGACTACCAGAAGGACCAGGAGGGCCACGGTGATCACCAGCACCTTGACCCAGCGGGTGCTGGCCTCGGTGGCGCCCTTGCTGTAGGGGTCGGTCATGTGCGTCTCCTTTGTCGTCAGAGGTAGGTGAGGGCTTCGCGGACGGTCATGCGGGAGGCGCGGGTGGCCGCTGCCTCGGTGGCGAGGATGGCGCCGAGGAGGACGACTGCGACCCAGATGCCGACGGCGAGGATGGAGATCCGGTAGGGCAGCGGGGCGGAGAAGAACAGGTTGCCGAGCCCGGCGCCAAGAACCGCGGTGAGTGCAAGCGTCGGGATGACCGCCACCAGGCAGCTGGCGAGGGCTAGGAAGACGCCCTCGGCGACGACGATGCGGCGGACAGCCTTGGGGCGTGCACCGATGGCGTGCATGACACCGAACTCTCGGGTCCGATCGAGGATGTTGGCGCTCATCGTCGAGGCCAGGCCGATGACGCCTACGACGCCCAGGGGCAGGGCGACCCCCAGCAGGATCAAGATGATGGGACCGAGGTGACCGGCGGAGATCGCCTCGCTCCGGCTGATCGAAGCCGCGGATTGCACCTCCATCCCCGCGTCGGTGAGGCTCTCTTCAACAGCGACTGCGACGCCTTGGCGGGTCTGCTCGTCGTGGCGGTCAGTGGTGATGCGCAGCTGGTTCACCCGCTGCGGCTGCCCCACGGCCGCGGCGAAGCCCTCGGCCGTGGTGTACACGCCGCCACCGCCGCCCTCCCTCTCTTCGACGAGGCCGACGACGCGCCAGGTGGTGGTCTTTCCGCTGAAGGTCAGCTGCACCGTGTCACCGGCGCGGACGTTGGGGACGGCGTTCTCACGGGCTACCTGGTTAAGCACGACCGCCCCGGTTTCACCCGGGTTCAGCCAGCGGCCCTCCAGCACCTTGGGAGGTGTGAACGTGGTGGCTCCTGCCGGAAGCGCGGTCACCGCGACGCGGCCATGTCCCTGGTCGGGATAGGTGCGGGTGATCGGGATCTGTCCTGCCCCGGCAACGCTGGTCTGCGCAACGTTGAAGCCCTCGACGCCACTGATGCCCGGCACCCGCTCCAGAGTGGTGGTGATCTCATCCACCGCAGCGGGGCTGGTCAGTTGCACGTCGACGTCCCAGTTGCGCTGCTCCTCCTGTTCTTCGGCTATCGCCTGCGTACCGGTGCTCAGGGACATCCCGGCGACGAACACCATGCCCGCACTGGCCAGCAGCCCCACGGAGAGCAGGAACCGGGCGGGACGCCGGATGGTGTTGCGCAGTGCCATGAGCAGGCCACGGTCGAGGCGGCGAATGCGACCCATCCGGGCCAGCGCGCCAGTCGCCGAGCTCGGCTTGGCACCAAGGCCATGGTGGTCGATCGCCGCCCGTACGGTGGTGCGGCTGGCTTTGACCAGCGGTGTCAGGGCCATCAGCGGTGGCAGGCCCAGTCCGACAGCCAGGACCACCAGGTAGGTCCACCAAGGCGCCGCGAGGCTGACGGGCTCTATGCCGAGGAACCCGAGGAAGTTTTCGACCGCGACGCGTCCGAGCCAGATGGCGGGGCCAAGCGCGACCAGGGTGGCCGCCACGGCCACCAGCAGCGTCATCGCCAGGTACAGGCGACCGATCCGCACCGATCCAGCACCAATCGCCTTCATGATGCCGATCTGCGGTATCTGCTGGGTGAAGAGGTTGCTCAGCACGTTCGCGACCAGCATCGTGCTGAGCAGCAGGGCTGCCGCCCCGCCGGCGAGCAGCGAAACGAGCAACGCGTCGGCTTGCCACTGGTGGGGGTGCTCAAAGGGCTCGGGCACCTGGATCTCACGGATCACCAGCCCGTACTCCCGCTGCAGCCATTCGCCGACGTTGCCGGCAAGGGCCACGACGGCATCGCGGTCCCGGCTCGGTGTCGCCTCACCCGGGTCGGCGACCTGGATCTTCAACTGGTCAAGGCGGGCCCGCTCCCCGGACGTGGCGAGCGACGCGGTGGACAGATAGGCGCGACCCGTCTGCTCCTGCGGTGACGGCGCGAGACTGGGGTCGTACACGGTGTCCGCCACCCGAAGCCGCACGGATTCACCACTCGGTGTCTCAGCGGTCAAGGTGTCACCGACCGCCACGTCCAGCAGGTCGAGCGAGTCGCGTCCGACGAAGACCTCTCCAGCCGACGGCGCCCAGTTGCGCTGATCCATGAAGAACTTCGCCATCCGCATCGGGTCGTCCGGCGCCGCCACGAACGCCAGCAGCGGGATCTCCCGCGATTGGCCGTTGACCTCGACCTCACTGGTGAACTGGGTGCGCCCGGTCGCCTCGATGACACCCGGTCGGCTACGCGCCTCGGCCGCGATCGCCGCCATCTGCTCGACGTCGACAGGGCGATCGAGCAGGATCGTTGCCGACGCCGGCTCCGTGCTCGC
>JACCUS010000445.1 GCA_013811715.1 Nocardioidaceae bacterium | reverse complement strand
GCAGGGCACGGTCACCGATTCGCAACGGCAACGGACTCTCAAGCGACAGCCGGACCAGGTCGTCACCGAGCGGCCTGGCGTGCGTGCCGGCAGAAGTGGCGCCGATGTGGAGGAGGGGGCGCTCGGGCAGCCGCTGGGCGTCGTCTCCGGAGACCCGGGCGTCGAACGTGGCCGGCAGCAGCCAACGATCCGGTGACACCAAGACGCCGCTGCGGTCGAGCTGTGCAGGGACGTTCCCGCCGAGGCTCAGCGCCACCCGGGCCACGCCGCTGACCTCGGCGACGGTGCGCCCGAGCGACTCCATGCCGCGCACCCGCACCAGCTCTGCCCCGGTCGCGAGCTTGTCGCCGACGCGGATCGTCCCGGCCGGCAGCGTTCCGGTCACCACGGTCCCAGCTCCGTGCACGTGGAAGCGGCGGTCGACCCACAGCCGCACGTCGGCGGCAGGGTCCGGCGACGGCAGCGCAGCCGCGAGGTCGGCGAGCGCCGCGCGCAGTTGGTCCAACCCCTCGCCCGTCCTGCCGCTGACGACGACCGCAGGGGCACCGCCCAACGACGTACGCCGCAACTCGGCGAGCGCACGCTCTTTCGCTGCCGCGGGGTCGGCGAGGTCGGACCGGGTGACTGCCAGTACGCCGTGCTCGACGCCGAGAGCGTGCAAGGCCGCAAGGTGCTCCGCCGCCTGCGGCATCCACGGGTCGTCGGCGGCGACGACGAAGAGCACGGCGGGGGCCGGCCCGACACCGGCCAGCATCGTCGAGAGGAAGCGCTCGTGTCCGGGAACGTCGACGAAGGCGACGTCTCCTGCTCCGGGAAGTGTGGTCCAGCAGTAGCCGAGCTCGATCGACAGGCCGCGGCGGTGCTCCTCGGCGAGCCGGTCCGGGTCTGATCCGGTTAGGGCGTGGACGAGGGTGGACTTGCCGTGGTCCACGTGGCCGGCGGTGGCGATGACGTGCATCTCAGGTCAGGACTTCCCTCTCCTTGACGACCCGCCGTACGGCGTCGATGAGTACGCCGTCGTACTCGGCTGGCACCGCGACCAGATCGAGCAGCAGCCTGCCCTGGACCACGTGGCCCACCACGGCCGGCTCACCGCTGCGCAGCTGAGCTGCCATCTCTGGCGGTAAGGAAACCGCCGCGCTCCCGAGATCGACTCCGGGCGCGCCGCCGCCTCCGACGGCTGCGGTCGAGGGCACAGGGCGGGCGTCGGTGATGTCGTCCAGCCGCCGGCAGATGACCCTCGCGCGGTGCAGCAGCTCATCCGGCTGGGCGTCCACGGCCCGTACGACGGGAGGCGGTGGCCCGGTCAGTGTCGCCTCCAGGGCTGCGAGTGTCAGCTTGTCGACGCGGACGGCGCGGGCGAACGGGTGTCGGCGCAACCGCTGCACGACATCGGCCTTGCCGAGCAACAGCCCGCACTGCGGCCCGCCGAGCAGCTTGTCTCCCGATGCCGTGACGAGTGCTGCCCCGGCGCGCAGGCTTGCCGATGCGTTCGGCTCGTCGGGCAACCGTGGGTGTGGAGTGAGTAACCCCGACCCGATGTCTGCGACGACGGGGACCGGCAGGGTGGCCAGCTCCGCCAAGAGCACCGACGAGGTGAACCCCTCGACTACGAAGTTGGAGGGATGCACCTTCAAGACGAAGCCGGTCTCGTCGTCGATCGCCTTGGCGTAGTCGTCGAGGCGTACACGGTTCGTCGTACCGACCTCACGGATCACCGCTCCAACCGACTCGAGCAGCTCGGGGATGCGGAAGCCATCGCCGATCTCGACCATCTCACCGCGGGCAACCACGACCCTCCTGTCGGCGGCGAGCGCGCGGGCAGCCAACGCGAGCGCGGCAGCGCCGTTGTTGACCACGTGCACGGCACCTGCGGCCGGGACCGCCTCCGCAAGCGCCGCCATCGCACCGCGACCTCGCTGTCCGCGCCCGCCACTGTCGAGGTCGAACTCGACGTCGGTGGTGCCGGCGGCGACCTGGAGTGCGTCGACGGCAGCCGACGACAACGGCGCGCGCCCGAAATTGGTGTGCACGACGACGCCGGTGGCGTTGATGACCGGACGCATCGTCGTGGCCGTCGCCGGCAGTCCCGCGAGAACGGCCTCGGTCACGTCCTCGGGCTCGAGATCACCGGCCCGGCAGCGGTCTTGCGCGGCCGCGATCTCGCGCTTCGTGATCGTGGCACCGAGCCGACGCGCGGCCGCCTCGATACGTGGGTCGGCGAGCAGATGGTCGGTACGCGGGGTCAGCCGGCGATGGTCTTTCAAGGCAGCCTCCACAACAGATGACGTTGGCGGAGGCGGACGGGAATCGAACCCGCCTGACCGAGATGCTCGGTCACAACGGTTTTGAGGACCGCGCCCATCACCAGACGAGGAACGCCTCCGCGCCCAACCCTAACCAACGCCGGATGTGGCGTTAGCAGATGGCGTCGTCGCGGGCTTGCTCCTGGTCGCGGTTCGGTCATGGGAATAGAGGAAGGATTACCAGTTCCCCTTGTGAATAGGGGGTTATGGCATCAGGAACTGTCGGTGCTGCCACCTATCGTTGCTGGCATGTTCGACATCGACTTCACCGGCCTGGACGCGGACGCCACGTTGGCGACCGCGGGCAGTGTGCGGGCGGTCGCGGACCGGGCCGAGGTGTTGGTGTTGGCTGCGGCGGCGCACTGGGCCTATCTGCACGGCCACCTCGACGACCCCGACGGCCGCGCGCTGCCGGGGATGGAGGAGCTGGTCCGGTTCGGTGGGGACGGCACGCCGGAGGTGACCGAGTTCGCGCCGGCCGAGCTAGGTGCGGAGCTGGCGATGTCGGCGTACGCGGCCCGGCTGCTGGTCGCCGACGCGTTGGATCTGCGGCACCGGCTGC
>JACCUS010000412.1 GCA_013811715.1 Nocardioidaceae bacterium | reverse complement strand
CCGCGGCGGACATCGTCGTCGTCGATGGCGTACCGGTCACCTCCAAGTTGCGCACTGCTCTGGACCTGGGCTGCCTCCTGCGACGATACGAGGCCTTGATCACCCTCGACCAGTTCCTGCGCCAAGGCGATGTCAGCAAGGAGGATCTCATCCGCGAGAGCGGGCGCTACGCAGGTCGCCGAGGAGTAGTTCAGCTGCGCGAACTCTGTCAACTCGCCGACGGCAGATCCGAATCTACCGGTGAGTCCTGGACCAGGCTGGCGATCATCGATGCCGACCTACCGGTCCCGCAGTTGCAGGTCTGGGTCGAGGACGACTATGGAGAACCCATATTCAGGCTTGACCTTGCATACATATTGAGCAAGATCGCAATCGAGTACGACGGCAAGAGGTTTCACAAGACCAAGGAACAACGACGCCGCGACGAAGCGCGTCGCCGATGGCTGCGCGACCGTGGCTGGATAGTCATCGTCGTCACGAAGGAGCGGCTACGCGGACAGGCGCTGATGTGCCTGATCCAGGAGATCAGAGACGCGCTCGCGGCTCGGCGCTCATGATCAGCACGAAGTCGATAACGACCGTCGTTACAACCTCGCGAGGCATGACGTGCAACCTCGCGAGACAAGAAGTGCAACTTCGTGAGGCATGACGCGCAACCTCGCGAGGTGAGGACTGCACGAGTGTCAGGGCTTGCGGGCTGCAGATGTGACGAAGGGTGGCTTCGTCACCGTGAAGGGCTCGCGGCGGCCGCGAACATCGACGTACACCTCCTCACCATCGCCTAAGGCGGGCTCGAGCAACGCGAGCGCGACCCCCTTGCGCAGCGTCGGCGAAAACGTCCCCGACGTAATCTCGCCGAGGACGCGGTCGTCGCCGCCGCGCACCCCCATGTGCGGACGCGGAATGCCGCGTCCCGACGCGACCAGCCCTTGCAGCACACGGGCGGGACCGGCCTCCCTCTCCGCTCGCAAGACCTCATCCCCCCAGAACGACTCCTTCTTCCAGCCAACCGCCCAGCCCAGCCGCGCCTGCACCGGCGTGATCTCGGGCGAGATGTCCTGGCCGTGCAACGGGTAGCCCATCTCGGTCCGCAGCGTGTCGCGAGCACCCAAGCCGGCGGGGACGATCCCTTGCTCGGCGCCGGCGGCCATGATCACGTCCCACACCGACCCAGCAGCGGCCGCAGGGACGACCAGCTCGTAGCCACGCTCGCCGGTGTAGCCCGTGCGGCAGACCACCACTTCCACCCCTTCATACGACACCTCGACGAACGACATGTAGCCGAGGCCCACCGGCAAGCCGGCGGCCGCCAGCACGGCGTCGCTCCTCGACCCCTGCACCGCCAGCACGGCGTACTCCGCGTGCAGGTCGACGACGTCGACGCCCTGCGGCGCCGACCCCGTGAGCAGCCGCACGACCTCGGCCGAGTTGGCGGCGTTGGGGATCAAGAACACCTCGTCGTCGCCGCGCAGATAGGTGATCAGGTCGTCCACCACACCGCCGTCGTCGCGGCAGCACAACGTGTACTGGGCCTTGCCGGGCGCGATCTTGGCGAGGTCGTTGGTGAGGCAGCCGTTGATGTACGTCGCTGCGCCCGCCCCCCGGACCACCGCCTTGCCCAGGTGGCTCACGTCGAAGACGCCCACCGCCCCACGCACGGCGTTGTGCTCCTTGACCGCGCCGGTGTACTCCAGCGGCATCGACCAGCCCGCGAACTCCGCGAACTTGGCACCCAACTCGACGTGGCGGTCGTGCAGTGGCGAGGTCAGCAGATGCGAGGTGGTCTCCTCCGTCATGGTTTGGCAACCTACCGCAGTGTGTAGAGTCGCCGACGACCCGTGATCCCGACGCGAGGACGCATCATCATGACCGCTGTCACCCTCCGCAAGGCCCCCGCCCATTCCATCAAGGCCGACGCGATCGTCATCGGAGTTCACGCCGACGGCGACTCGCTCACGCCGGCGACAGGGGCGAGTGATGTCGTCGCCGCCTTCGGCAAGGACTTCACCAAGAACTTCACGAAGCGGCTGAGGCAGCTCGGCGCGACCGGCAAGGCCGGGGATGTCTGCAAGATCCCTGCGGCCGATGTCACCAAGGCGCCGATGGTGGTGCTGGCCGGGCTCGGCGAGGGCGGCCACAACGGGCACGTCGACCTGGAGTCACTGCGTCGGGCGAGCGGTGCGGCCGCGCGGGAGCTGGCCGGCTGCGAGACGGTGGCGCTCGCGCTGCCGGCCGAGACCGACGAGCAGGTCCGGGCGGTGGCGGAGGGAGCGTTGCTCGGCGCCTACGTCTACGACCGCTACCTCACCAAGAAGCACGAGCCGACTGGTGATCTGGTACTGCTCAGCGAGCAAGCGAAGGCCAAGGGCGCCAAGCAAGCAGTGGAGGCTGCCACCGCAGTCGCCGAGGCGGTCAACTTCGCCCGCGACCTGATCAACACTCCGCCGAACGACCTGTACCCGGAGTCGTTCGCTGAGGGCCTTAAGACTCGGGGCAAGGCGTCGAAGGTCGCGGTGACGGTGACCGATGACAAGACACTGCAGTCCAAGGGGTACGGGGGCATCATGGGGGTCGGCAAGGGTTCGGTCCGCGGACCACGACTGGTCAAGATCGCCTACAAGCCCACCCGGCCGGTGGCCCACCTCGCGTTCGTGGGGAAGGGGATCACGTTCGACTCCGGCGGCCTGTCCATCAAGTCCAGCACCGCCATGGGCACGATGAAGTGCGACATGTCTGGCGCGGCCGCCGTGTCGGCGGCAGTCTTCGCGATCGCCGACCTCGGTCTGCCGGTCCGGGTCACCGCCTACGCGTGTCTGGCGGAGAACATGCCGTCGGGGCACGCGACCCGCCCCGGCGACGTACTGACGATGTATGGCGGCAAGACCGTGGAGGTGCTCAACACCGACGCGGAGGGCCGCCTCGTCCTCGCCGACGGCATCACCACCGCCAACTCCGACAAGCCCGACCTGATCGTCGATGTGGCCACCCTGACCGGCGCCTGCGTGGTCGCGCTGGGCAGCAGGATGTCCGGCGTGTTCAGCAACGACGAAGCGCTGCACGAGGAGCTGCCCCAGATCGCCGAGCGGGCCGGTGAGCTGATGTGGCCGCTGCCGATCCCAGAGGAGATGAACGACAAGGTCCGCACCACCAAGATCGCCGACCTCAGCCAGCACAACCCCGAGGCCTGGGGCGGGGCACTGTACGCCGCGGCGTTCCTGCGCGAGTTCGTCGGTGAGGGCATCACGTGGGCGCACCTCGACATCGCCGGGCCGGCGTTCAACGACGACTCCCCGTGGGGCTACACCCCCAAGGGCGGCACCGGTGCCGCCGTACGCACCCTCGTCCAGCTCGCCACCGAGCGCTCCCACTGACGCCAACCTCGGGCGACAAGAGGTGCAACCTCGGCGGGCGGAAGATGCAACCTCGGCGGGCGGAAGGTGCGTGAGCTCAGTTGTGCTTGGTACGGCGGTTGAACTCGCGCATCCGCGCCGGGTAGCCGACGACGGCCGCGTCGTAGCTGGGGATGCCGTTCTTGTTGGCGAAGCTGTGCGCCCACTCGATGGACGGGACCCGCCGCCGGGTCCACTCCCCGTCGATCGCCACCAGCAGCAGCGTGGTGTCGGTGACCGCGGTGCGCGGCTCGATGAACCCCTCGATGCCCGACCGGGTCCCGATCCACTCCTTGAGGTAGCGGGCATCGTCGGACTCCGCCGTGCGCAATGTCCCGGGCTTGCTCTTCCGCCGCCTCAAAAACGCCATCGGGTTGATGCCTCTCGTCGTCGTCGTGCCTCCAGTATCCCCCACCGCCCCACCAGGCTCAGGACTTTCGCCGTACGTCGGCCGGCCAGCCAACCTGCCGGGTGCCCAAGGCCCCAATGATGCGAGGATGGCGGCGCACGACCACAACCCCACTCGACCCGGAGGAAGCGTGCCTGACGGCGGCTCAGATTTTGACGTGGTGATCCTCGGAGGCGGCAGCGGCGGCTACGCATGCGCGTTGCGCGCCTCGCAGCTCGGTCTCAGCGTCGCGCTGGTGGAGAAGGACAAGCTCGGCGGCACCTGTCTGCACCGCGGCTGCATCCCGACGAAGGCGCTGCTCCACGCGGGCGAGGTCGCCGACGCCGTGCGCGAGTCGTCCCAGTTCGGCGTGAACGCCTCCCTCGAGGGGGTCGACCTTACCGGCGTCAACAAGTACAAGGACGGTGTCGTCAGCCGGCTCTACAAGGGCCTGCAGGGCCTGGTGGCAAGTCGTGGCATCACCGTAGTCGAGGGCACCGGCGTGCTCGTCGGACCCAAGACCGTCGAGGTCGACGGCGCCCGCTACGACGGCCAGCACATCGTGTTGGCCTCCGGCTCCTCCACGAAATCGCTGCCCGGCCTCGAGGTCGACGGCGTACGAGTGCTCACCAGCGACCATGCGCTCGAGCTCGAGACGGTGCCACCTCACGCCATCGTCTTGGGCGGCGGCGTCATCGGCGCAGAGTTCGCCTCGGCGTGGCGGTCGTTCGGCTCGGAGGTGACGATCATCGAGGCACTCCCGCGGCTGGTGCCGGCAGAGGACGCCGCCTGCTCGAAGGTCGTCGAGCGCGCGTTTCGCAAGCGCGGCATCGCCTTCAAGACCGGCACCTCGTTCAAGCAGGTCGAGCACGTCGATGGCGGAGTCAAGGTCACCGTCGAGTCCGGTGAGACCTTCGAGGCCGACCTGCTCTTGGTCGCCGTCGGACGCGGCCCCACCACCGCCGACCTCGGCTACGAGGCCCAGGGTGTCGAGCTGGAGCGCGGCTTCGTGCTCACCGACGAACGCCTGCGGACCAACGTCGCAGGGGTCTACGCGGTGGGTGACATCGTCCCCGGCATGCAGCTCGCCCACCGCGGGTTTCAGCACGGCATCTTCGTCGCGGAGGACATCGCCGGCCTCGACCCGGCGCCGATCGACGAGGACGGCATCCCCCGGGTTACCTACTGCGAGCCACAGGTGGCCTCGGTCGGGCTCGGCGAGGACGTCGCGAAGGAGCGGTACGGCGACGACCGGGTCGAGACGCTCACCTACGACCTCGGCGGCAACGGCAAGAGCCAGATCCTCAAGACTCAAGGGTTCGTCAAGCTGGTCCGCGAGAAGGACGGGGCAGTCGTCGGGGTGCACATGGTCGGCGACCGGGTAGGTGAGCTCATCGGCGAGGCTCAACTTATCTACAACTGGGAGGCGTTCCCGTCTGACGTCGCATCGCTCGTGCATATGCACCCGACACAAGGCGAGGCACTCGGCGAAGCGCATCTGGCACTCGCGGGCAAGCCGCTGCACGCCCACTCCTGAGGATTCTTTGTAGGCTGAGTGCTGCTACGTACGACCTTCGACCCCGCTCGACGACGACAAGAGGATCTCCACCGACATGACGACTGAAGTTAAGCTCCCGGCCCTCGGCGAAAGCGTCACCGAAGGGACCGTTACCCAGTGGCTGAAGTCCGTCGGTGACGAGGTCGCGGTCGACGAGGCACTGCTCGAGGTCTCCACCGACAAGGTCGACACCGAGATCCCTTCTCCCGTCGCCGGCACCCTGCTGGAGATCAAGGCCAACGAGGACGACACGGTCGAAGTCGGCGGGTTGCTGGCCGTGATCGGCGACTCCGACGAGTCCGGGGGTGCGGCAGCCGGGGGTACGTCGTCCGACGATGCCGCGAAGCCCCAAGCGCAGCCGACCGACGGCGACGGCGAAGAACCAGCGCAGGCCGCGCAGACCGAGACGGCCGAGCAGCCCGAAGCAGAAGCACCAGCCGATCAGCCGGAGCAGGAGGAGCAAGAGCAGGACAGCGACGGTCAGACCCAAGCCGAGCAGCCGACCGAAACGCCGGGCCAGGAGGCGCAGACCGACGAGGGCGCGTCCGCGGCCACACCGTCTGAGCAGACGCCGGCGTCGCAGGCCGACACGGGGGGCTCCGATGGCGAGTCCACGGAGGTCAAGCTGCCCGCCCTCGGCGAGAGTGTCACCGAGGGGACGGTCACCCAGTGGCTGAAGTCCGTGGGGGACGACGTCGCGGTCGACGAGGCACTGCTCGAGGTCTCCACCGACAAGGTCGACACCGAGATCCCCTCCCCGGTGGCGGGAAAACTGCTGGAGATCAGCGTCTCGGAGGACGAGACAGTCGAGGTAGGCGCCGTACTGGCCCTGATCGGCACGGCGGGTGAAGCCCCGGCAGAGCAGGAGTCGCCACCGCCCGCAGGCGACGCTACCGACGAAGACACCTCAGCGGCGGCCGAAGAGCCCGCGCAGGAGCAGGACACCGGCGGGGAACGACCGGCCGAGGAGGCAGCCGCCCCTCAACCAGGGCCGACTGAGGAGCAGTCGGCCGGCGCACCGGCGCCCGCCGCCACCGGAGGCGACCAGACCACCGGAGGCGGCGAGACCACCGGGGATGGCGACTCCAAGAGTTACGTCACCCCGCTGGTCCGCAAGCTCGCCGCCCAGCACAGCGTGGAGCTCTCAAAACTCACCGGCACCGGCGTCGGGGGGCGCATCCGCAAGCAGGACGTCCTGGAGGCGGCCGAGAAGGCGAAGCAGTCCGCAGCGCCGGCTGCCGAGGAGCCGCCCGGGGACGCGGCCGCGCGAACCGGGGCGCCGGTCGCTCCCAGCCCGCTGCGCGGCAAGACCGAGAAGCTCAGCCGGATCCGGAAGGTCATCGCGGCGCGCATGGTCGAGTCGCTGCAAGTATCGGCTCAGCTGACCACAGTCGTCGAGGTCGACGTGACGGCGATCTCCCGGCTGCGGAACCGGGTGAAGGCCAACTTCGAGCAGCGCGAGGGCGTCAAGCTGTCATTCCTCCCGTTCTTCGCCAAGGCCACGATCGACGCGCTGAAGGCCTACCCCCAGGTCAACGCGTCCATCGACACCGAGGCCGGCACCGTGACGTACCACGACGGCGAACACCTCAGTATCGCCGTCGACACCGAGAAGGGACTGATGGTCCCGGTCATCAAGGACGCCGGCGACCTCTCGATCGCCGGGCTGGCTCGCAAGATCGCCGACCTGGCGGCCCGGACCCGCGAGAGCAAGATCGGGCCCGACGAGCTGACCGGCGGGACTTTCACGCTGACCAACACCGGCAGCCGCGGAGCTCTGTTCGACACCCCGATCCTCAACCAGCCGCAGGTCGGCATGCTCGGCACCGGTTCGGTGGTGAAGCGCCCGGTCGTCATCAGTGACAACAACATCGGCGAGACGATCGCGATCCGACAGATGGTCTACCTCGCCTTGACCTACGACCACCGTCTCGTCGACGGGGCAGACGCGGCTCGCTTCCTGACCACGGTCAAGCAGCGCCTGGAGGAGGCCAACTTCGAGTCCGAGCTCGGCCTCTGACCTCCCTGAGGTCACCCGCTCCTCTTGTGGCTGAAGGTTGGCGCTGGATGCCGGGCGTGTCTTCAGCCATTGTCGTGCCAGGTGCAGCCATTGGCTCTGCCCGGGGGGCCGCTGGCGACGCCGGCCGCCGCTAGGGAAGGTCGCCGCCGCCCGGCAGGATGGGTCCATGAAGATCGTCATCTCCGGGGCCTCCGGGTTCCTCGGTACGCCGCTGCGCCGCCACCTCGCCGATGCAGGTCACGAGATCACCCAGCTGGTGAGGTCCGATCCCGCCGGCAGCGGTCAGGCCCGGTGGGATCCTCACCGTGGCGAGCTGGACGCCGACCTGCTCGAAGGCGTCGACACGGTGATCAACCTCGCGGGTGCCCCGTTCGTCCACTGGCCGTGGACAGCGTCGTACAAGCGCACGCTGCTCGACAGCCGGGTCGAGACAAGCCGGACGCTCGCCGACACCATCGCGCGCCTCGACGCCAAACCCGCGTTGGTCAATGCCAGCGGCGCCGACTACTACGGTGACGACCGCGGTGACGAGAGGCTGGACGAGAGCTCATCCACAGGATCCGGATTCCTCGCCTCAGTGGTGCGGGAGTGGGAGGAGGCCACGCGCAGCGCCCGAGAGGCCGGGGCGCGGGTCGTCAACACGCGGACGAGTGCGGTCATCGACCGCCGCGGCGGACCATTGAAGACGATGGGGCTGCCATTCAGGCTGGGCCTCGGCGGCCGGGTCGGCAGTGGCCGTCAATGGTTCCCGACCATCAGCCTGGACGACTATCTCGCGGCCATGACCCGCCTCGCGACCGACGACTCGATGCAGGGGCCGTACAACATGACCGGGCCTGACCCGGTGACGAATGCCGAGTTCACCAAGGCGCTCGGCCGTCAGCTGCGGCGACCGACCGTCATGGTGGCTCCGGCGTTCGCGCTCAAGGCAGTGATGGGCGACCTCGCGACCGTGGTGATCGGGAGCCGCAGGGTGGTGCCGACCCGGCTGCTCGACGCGGGCTTCGAGTTCGTCCATCCCGACATCGAAAGCCAGCTCGAGGCGGCACTCGACTGAGCGCGAGAGCTGACCGGCCGTTCTCACCGGGGTCGCTGGGCCGGGTCACCTCCGCAACAGAGACGGACGTCGGCGACCCGCCAGCCGCTGGAGCCGTGCCGCAACAAGATCGTGTGCCGGGTGGGCCGGTCGCGCGGCAACGCGAAGCGGTTCCCGGCCGAGTCCCATGCCGTCACCGGGCGGAGCTGGTCGACCACGCGAAGGTGTACGACGCCTGGGCCGCCTCGGGCCACCCGCACCTCTCCGAAGGCCAACCGCACTCCGCCGACGGTCAGACCACGGTCGACGTACTCGCGCAGCATCGCCTGGTCGCGTACCAGCTCCGGTGACGATGCCGTGTAGACCCTGCGCAGCAGTACAGGCCGCCCGGTCTGCCACGCTCTCGCCCGACGGCGGTCGAGGTCGGCGAGCACCGATCGCCAGCGCCCGGGCGGCCCGGGCGGTTCGACGTCGGGCGGGTGAGGCACGGACAGTGGAGCGGAGACACCATCGTGGCGCGGCTCGGCGAGCGACCGCCACGGGTCCTGGCTCTCAGTGCTGGCGCGGCCGTCGCGGCTGACCGAGTTGGCCACCACGAGGCCGGCGAACACCACGCTGGCCGCCAGGGCGGCAAGGAGCAGCGGGCGACCGATGGAGAGAGCCGCCCTCCCCCCGAGACCCGACCGCCCGGTGCGGTGGGACGGTGTCGTCGGCATCGGACCAGCCTCGCGCAAACCGGCTCGACCGCGCGGCGGTTGTCCACAGCCGATTCCCTCACCGACCCATCCGTTCCGCACGTCGACAACGAATCCCCGGGAACGCAATACGATGACTGGCCCGAGGACTGGAGGATCGGCTGACGTGAGCCAGATGTACGACGTCGCCGCCGCGCGCATCGCTCGCCGCATCGTCAAGGCGGCGGCCAAGCGGGTCGACGTACGCTTCACGTTCCCCGACGGCGGCGCCTGGGGGCCGACCGCGCTCGGCACCCCCGAGTTCCAGTTGGTCGCGCCGCGGGAGTTCTACCGGCGACTAGGCCGGGACCCCAAGATGGCCTTCGGTGAGGCGTACGTCGCCGGCGAGTGGGCGGCGGGCGGCGAGACCGACCTGGCCGACCTGCTGACCCCCTTCGCTGCCACGCTCGAGACGCTGATCCCTGCACCGCTTCGCAAGATGCGCCGCGTCATCGACCGCAAGCTGCCGCACCACACCAATAACACGCGGCGGGGTGCGAGGTCCAACATCGAGGCCCACTACGACATGTCGAACGACCTGTTCCGGCTGTTCCTCGACGACACCATGACCTACTCGTCGGCCTGGTTCGACGACTCCGACGACTTCGACGACGAACCGCTGGAGTCCGCGCAGCTGCGCAAGCTCGACGGCGTCTTGGACTACGCCGACGTCAGCGAAGGCACCCGGCTGCTGGAGATCGGCACCGGCTGGGGCTCACTGGCGATCCGCGCGGCCGAGCGCGGGGCCCGCGTCACTACGATCACGTTGTCGCAGCAACAGGCCGAGCTCGCCACCGAGCTCGTCAAGGATCGCGGCCTGGACTCACTCGTCGATGTGCGGCTGCTCGACTACCGCGACGTCGAGGGCGAGTACGACGCCATCGTCAGCATCGAGATGATCGAGGCCGTCGGCGAGGAGTTCTGGCCCAGTTACTTCGCCACCATCGACCGCCACCTCGCCCCCGGCGGCCGGGTGGCGATCCAGGCCATCTTGATGGGCCACGACCGGATGCTGGAGACCCGCAACTCCTACGGCTGGATCCAGAAGTACATCTTCCCCGGCGGGCTGATCCCCTCGATGCAGGCCATCGAGGAGGTCTGCGCGGCCCACACCACCTTCCGGGTGACCCACCGCCGAGAGCTCGGGGTGCACTACGCCGAGACGTTGCGCCGGTGGCGGGCCACGTTCAATCGGAGGTGGGACGACATCGTGCCGTTGGGGTACGACGAGGCCTTCCGCCGTACCTGGGAGTTCTACCTCGCCTACTGCGAGGCCGGCTTCGCCTCCCGCTACCTCGGCGTCAGCCAGGTCCGGTTCGCCCGGCCGTAGGGTGGCATGGTGAGCAGCCTGACGTTCCTGCACGCCGGCTTCGGGGCCGCGATGGTCGACTACGAGACCGCGTGGGCGTTGCAGCGCCGCCTGCACGAGCAGCGGGTCGCCGACGAGATCGACGACGTCGTCGTGCTGCTGGAGCACCCCCCCGTCTACACCGCCGGCAGGCGCACCGAGCCTGCTGACCGACCCGTCGACGGCACCCCTGTCGTCGCGGTCGACCGGGGCGGCAAGATCACCTGGCACGGGCCGGGCCAACTGGTCGGCTACCCGATCACCAAGCTTCCGGGTCACGTCTTCGTCGTCGACTATGTCCGCCGTCTGGAGGAGGCCCTGATCAGGGTGTGCGCCGACCTGGGGGTGCCGACCGGGCGGGTCGCCGGACGCAGCGGGGTCTGGCTGCCCGGCGACTCGGCCCGACCCGAACGGAAGGTCGCGGCGCTCGGTGTCCGGGTCTCCCGCGGGGTGACCATGCACGGGCTGGCGCTGAACTGCGACAACGCGATGGACGGCTTCGACGCGATCGTGCCGTGCGGCCTCGCCGACGCCGGTGTCACTTCGCTCAGCGCCGAGCTGGGTCGCCGGGTGAGCGTCGAGGAGACCGTTCCGCTCGTCGAGGCGCACCTGCGCGACCTGCTGTCGTGGTCGCCGTACGATCGCTCACCGGACGGAGCGTCGGTGGCCGACTGGCTGCGGCCGGTCGGATAGCCTGCCGATCACAGCGAGGTGTGAGTCAGGCGGCCCGCCGCCCCACGATCACGCCGCGACTATCAGGGACGGGGACGCCACACATGAGCGAGCTTGTGGTCGAGACGACGGACCTCCGCAAGGAATACCGCAGCCGGCAGGGCCGCTTCTTGGCGGTGAAGTCGTTGTCGCTGCACATCCCACGTGGCGGGGTGCACGGCTTCCTCGGACCGAACGGGTCCGGCAAGACCACGACGATCCGGATGCTGCTCGGCCTGGCCCGGACCTCCGGCGGCCAGATGAAGCTGTTCGGCCAGGAGGTGCCCGCACACCTGCCCGACGTGATGGGGAAGGTCGGCGCGATCGTCGAACAACCCAAGTTCTTCGGCAACTTCAGCGGGCGCAAGAACCTCAAGCTGCTGGCCGACACCATCGGCGCGCCCGCCGCCCGCATCGACACGGTTCTCGAGGAGGTCGGACTGGCCGGCCGCGATCGGGACCGGTTCAAGTCGTACTCGCTCGGCATGAAGCAGCGGCTGGCGATCGCGGCAACCCTCCTCAAGGAGCCGCAGCTGCTGATCCTCGACGAGCCGACCAACGGTCTCGACCCGGCCGGCATCCGGGAGATACGCGACATGATCCGGCAGTTGGGCGAGTCGGGCGTGACGGTCATGTTGAGCTCGCACATCCTGGCCGAGGTGCAGCAGGTCTGCGACCACGTGTCGATCATCGGTCGCGGGGAGCTGTTGGCCAGCGGCAGCGTCGATGACGTGATCGGCGACTCCGGGAGCGGGGTGCGGGTCGGCCTGGCCGACGTCGAGGCGGGGGCGGCACTGCTGGCGGGCCACGACTACGCCGTACGACGCGAAGGCGGCCACCTGGTCGTCGACGGCGTCAACGACAACGCGGCCATCACCAAGCTGCTCGCCGACGCCGGTCACTACGTCAGCGAGCTCACCCCGATGCGCGCCGACCTCGAGTCGGTGTTCCTCGAGCTGACGGGCACGACGCCAGACGGCGCGATCGCCGCCGACGCCGCCGCCCAGGCGGGAGCCGGGGCATGAGGCTGTTCAGGGTCGAACTGCGGCGCCTCTTCAGCCGGCGGGCGGTCATCGTGATGATGGTGTTCGGCGGTCTGGCCTGCGGGGCTATCGCCGCCGGCATCCTCTACGAAACTCGTCCGCCCTCCGCCGCCGACCTGGCTGGTGCGCAGCGCGACGTCGACCGGATCAACCAGGACCGGTTCTACCAGCGGCGGCTGGACCGGTGTGTGGAGAAGACGGGCGAGGTGGAGCGCTGCGAGCGGCGCACGCTTCTCACGGTGGACGAGTACTTCTACCGCCCGAAGCTCTCGCCCGCCGAGTACAAGGGC
>JACCUS010000411.1 GCA_013811715.1 Nocardioidaceae bacterium | reverse complement strand
GAACTTCGTCTACTTCTATCCGATCTGGACGAACGGTCTGTTGTCGAACGCCGCGTGGAACGACCGGATGTGGCTCACCAACTGGCTGTGACCTGCCTACCGCGCCGACTCGGGCGGTCGGTCGGTCGGGTCGGAAACCCGCTCGCGGCAACGACGGCTCTCTGATGGGGTGGTGTCGTGCTGCGACGGGTGGTGTTCCTAGTGACCGGATTGCAGGCTGCCGGCAAGTCGACAGTGGGACCGCTGCTGACCGCGCGCATGCGGCCACCGGCAGCAAGCTTCGACGGCGACGTCCTCCATGGGATGGTCAAGATCGGCCGAGCGGTGATGACGCCGTCGCCATCGGAGGAAGCGCTGCGGCAACTCCGCGCCAGGTATGAGGGGGCGGCGCTGCTGGCGCAGCACTACGTCGACCACGGCTTCGACTTCGTCTACAACGACATCGTCCTCGGCTCATACGTCGCTGAGTGGATGGACAGCGTCCGCGACGCCGAACGACACCTCGTCGTGCTCGCGCCTTCAATCGACACGCTCGTCCACAGAGAGCTCGGCCGCGGAGGCGGCAACTCGTACCGGGACTGGCAACAATCCGGCGGCTCGCTGTCCGACGCGGTGAGGTCGATGAGCCGGGCACTCGACGAGACGCCCCGCAGAGGGCTGTGGATTGACACGAGTGACCAGAATGCCGATGAAGTCGTCGAGAGCATTCTCGCCGACGACATGCGCTCGTCCCTGTACTGACTCAAGCCCGCTCGAGCGACTGGGCAGGCAGTGGCTGCCCGGCGGTGCGGTGAGCGTTCGATGATAGAACCCTGGACGGCCGACGCGCCCAGGCCGAAGACGAAGCGAGCGGGTATCTGCCAAGCGGACGGATCTGCGAGTGGTGCCGCCAGTGCGTCGGCGCCTACTCGCGTCGGCGTTTGAACCTTTGGTGGCGGAGGGGTTGTTGGTGGGGGTCGATGTGGGGTGGGGGGATGATGTCGGGGATGCCGTCGGTGGCCATGACGATGGCCCAGTGTCCTTGGTGGATGAGGTGGTGGTGGAAGCTGCAGAGTAGGCAGCCGTTGGCCAGGTCGGTGGGTCCGCCGTCTTGCCAGGTGGTGATGTGGTGGGCTTCGGTCCAGGCGGGTGGCCGGTCGCAGCCGGGGAAGATGCAGCCACGGTCGCGGATGGCGAGGGCGATGCGTTGGTGGTGGTCGAAGCAGCGTTTGGTGCGGCCGAGGTCGAGGATCGCGGAGTCGGCGTCGAGGACCAGCGGGAGCAGGCCGGCGTTGCAGGCGAGGCGGCGGGTCTGTGATGCGGAGATGGTGGTGCCGGTGGTGAGGGTGGCCTGCCCGACACCGCAGGTGAGCACGGCGTTGTCGATGGTGACGACGATGGTGGCGTTGCCGGCCCCGTGGTGGGGCAGCTTGTCGGTGGGCAGGTGCTCGAGGAGCTCACAGAACGCCTGTCCCAGCCGTTGCCCGTAGGTCAGCTGCATCGGGTCGGTCTCGGCGGTGGCGAGGACCGCGGGTCGGATCACTGCCACGTCGGCTGCTGTGGCTGGGCCGGTGCGGTTGTGGGAGCTGCGCCGTGGCGACGCGATCGCTTCGAGGGCGGTGGCGAGCATGTCGTAGGCCAGGTTCGGCATCTTGCCGGAGAACCGGGCGATCCCGTCGAGGCCTCTGCGGCCCCGGAATGTGGTCTGCTGCATCGCCCGGGTCTCGGCGGCTTGGAGCTGCTCGCCGAGGATCCGGTCGGCGTTGTCGGGGTCCACTCGCTCGACCAGCCGGTTGGCGGCGATCTGCAGCTCGGTGTGGGACAGTCTGTGGGCGTGCATGATCAGATCCTGCTGCCCGGTCTGCACCGCCGGGTCTGTCACGTCCAGCCCGAGCTTGGCGGTCGCGGCGGCGATCACGACTGCCTGGTCGGCCCAGATGGTCCCCGCCGCCCATGCGGTGCGGGTCGTCTCGGTGCGACCGGTGGTGGCGCTGGCCTGCGTCAGCATCGAGGCCGCGGCCCCTGCTGAGACCCGGTGGGTTGCCATCAGATGCGCGCGTGTAGACGACGACCCGGTGGTCTTTGCCAGGTCACGGTCGTCGACCTGGCCGACGAGTCTGGCGATCAGCTCCTCGACCCCTGCCTTGACCGCCAACCCCTGAGCCAGCCGGGCCTGCAGCCTATTGTCGTCCAGCGACCACACCGGTGCGTCGGCGATGGTGTCGAGCAGGCCACGCAGCTGCACCAGCACCGCACCCACGGCGTCGGACGGCAACGGCTCGTCCGGTGGCGGTGGCGGGGCTGCGGTGTTGATCGACATACCCCAACGGTAGACCCGACCACCGACAGTTTCCGCACAACCGTTCGATCTTTGGACAGCCACCCTGAGCAGTCCCCACCTGTGGACAACAGGGACCTGAAGAGGCATCCTCAGTGC
>JACCUS010000398.1 GCA_013811715.1 Nocardioidaceae bacterium | reverse complement strand
CGGCTCGGGCGGCTGCCGGCCGCGAGTCCGACGTGGTCGCGGCGGCGACACTCGCCGAGGCGCTTGACGCCGTACGACTGCTGCACCGCAAGCAGGAGAGGTTCGCCCGGGTGATCGGGGTCTGCTCGATCCTGCTCGGCGCGCAGCCGGTGGGCACCCGCGACCCGGCCTCCGTGCGGCTCGAGACCGGCGACGTCGTCGAGGTTCTCCCACCGTTCGCCGGCGGCTGACCTGTCGGACGGCGTCACGACCGGCAGGTTGGGATGTGGACGACGAGGCACGCGCCGGGTCGGGCGTCCTCGACCCGGACCCGCCCGCCGTGCTGCTCGACGACATCGCGGACGATCGCGAGCCCGAGGCCGGCGCCGCCGGCGTCTCGCGTGCGTGCGTCGTCGAGCCGGGTGAACCGGTCGAAGATCCGCTCGCGCGCGTCGATGGGGATTCCTGGGCCGTCGTCGGTGACGGTGAGAACGGCTTCGCTGCCGACGGAGGACAGAGTGACAACGACACCGAGGCGGGCGTGGCGGGTCGCGTTGTCGAGCAGGTTCTGTACGACACGGGTGAGCGCGTCGAGGTCACCGCTGACACGCGCAGCGGAGACGCCGGAGGCATCGACCGAGACGAGCGTCTGCGTGCGCGCTCGCCGCACGCCGTCAAGGACGATGTCGTCGAAGTCGAGCGGCTTGCTGATGAGTTCGTGGCGTGCGTCGAGCCGGGCGAGGCGTAGCAGGTCGTCGACGAGCCGGGACAGCCGGGCGGCGTCGTCGATCAGGGTGGGCAGTACGTCGCGCCAGCCGGCCTGCTCGGGGTGCCGCTGGGTGACCACGAGCTGGGTGACCTCGAGCTGGGCGACCTCGAGTTGGGCGCGCAGCGCGGCGAGTGGGCTGCGGATCTCGTGCGCCGCGTCGGCGACGAACCGCCGCTGTCGCTGCGTCGCCGACTCCACCCGGTTCAGGAGGTCGTTGAAGGTCTGGGCGAGACGCGCGAGCTCGTCCCTGCTGGGAGGCACCTGGAGCCGCTGGTCGAGCGCGCTGCCGGACAGGTCGGCGGCCTGCCGGCGGAGCGCCTCGACCGGCCGTAACGCCCGGCCCACGAGCACCCAAGTGATCCCGGCGAGCAGCGCGATCACAGCGGGAACGCCGAGTGCCAGTGCGTTCTCGAGCTGGTCGACGCTCTCCTCCACGTCGTCGAGCGGGAGCCCGACGACGACGACGAAACGCTCGTCGCCGGTCAACACCGGCACCGCGAGCACACGGAACGGTTCGGCGCCGTCGGTAACGGAGACGCGGTCGACGGTGCGGACCTCCCCGCCCGCGCCGGCTTGCGATGATGGCAAGACCGCGCGCTCACCCACCAGACCCGCGGATGCGGCGACCACTCCGCCAGCTTGGTCGACCACCTGGACGAGTACATCGTCGTCGTCGACTGTGACCACGTCGGGTAACTGCCCAGCCTCGAGCTCGGCGGCCACGGCCTCAGCGCGATCATGCGCGGCCTCGTCAACCGCGGCGGTCAGGCTGTCGCGGAGCCGGACGGTGAGCAGTATCGCGGACGAGGTGATCGCGACGGCGATCACGAGCGCGGCGGCGGCGGTGAGCCGGGCGCGCAGCGAGCGCCGCCGCCACCAGCCCAACCCGTCATCGGGCGTTAGTCGCCGCGCCATCACCCGCCGCTCGCGTGCAGTCGGTAACCCGAACCGCGGACGGTCTCGATGCTCCGCCGGCCGAACGGTGCGTCGAGCTTGCGCCTGAGGTAGCCGACGTAGACCTCGACGATGTTCGGGTCGCCGTCGAAGTGCTCGTCCCACACATGCGTCAGCAGGTCGGTCTTGCTCACCACCTCGTCGAGTCGGCGCATCAGGTACTCGAGCACGGAGAACTCCCGCGCGGTGAGCTTGACCTCGGTCTCCCCTCGGAACACCCGGCGGGCCGCGGGGTCGAGCACGAGGTCGCCGGTTCGCAGTCGGGTGGGTCGCTCGGGAGCTCCTCGGCGCAGCAGCGCCCGCAGCCGCGCGACGAGTACGACGAAGGAGAACGGTTTGGTCAGGTAGTCGTCGGCGCCGAGGTCGAGGGCATCGGCGATGTCGTATTCGCCATCCTTCGCGGTGAGTACGAGCACCGGCGCCCAGACCTTTCCGGCACGAAGCCGGCGTAGCACCTCATAGCCCGACAGCCCGGGGAGCATGATGTCGAGTACGACCGCGTCGTAGTCCTCGTGCTCGGCGCGGTGCAGCCCGTCGACCCCGTCGTGAGCGACGTCGACAGCGAACCCCTCCGTGCCCAGCCCGCGCGCGACCGCAGCGGCCAGAGTCCGCTCGTCCTCCACCACCAGAACCCGCACGCCTCTACCTCCATCTCCCCCGTCATACCAGTGTGTCGCTCGATCGCTGAGACCAGGCTGAGACACCGGGCGGCCGGGGGCCTGAGACAGCACTGAGATGCCCGGCTTCGTCCCCGATTGGGGATCGTGCGCCGGGCGTCGTACGCTCGTTCTCATGACGTCCGCCTGGTTGACCAAGCGCCGCGCAGTGGATCACTGCCGCATGCATTCGGCGTTGTGTCGACTCTCCTGACCGGGTGACGCCCCGAGTCCTCTGACCAGCCCAGCCGGATCCAGGGCGCAGAGCGCGTCGCCCAG
>JACCUS010000379.1 GCA_013811715.1 Nocardioidaceae bacterium | reverse complement strand
AGCCCTGGTGCTGTCGCAGGACACCGGCTTCGACCGCCCCTACGGGACCAACCCCTACGTCGGCTACGACGACCCGGACGGAGAGTTGCTGTTCGAGCTGCCTGACGACCCGGACCAGCGGCTCCCGGTCAAGGAACGCGTGATCGGCATCAGCGATGAGACGAACAGTGTCGCGGTGGTACGACGCTCGCTGGTCGGCCACTCACCGCTCCAGGTGGTGGTCGGTGATCGTGACCTCGTCGTCTGGCACAAGCCCGGCCAGGCGTCCGCTCTTGACGCCAGCACGGTCGCCGGAGGCACAGACATCGGGACGGTAGGTGTATACGACCCGGTCGTCGACGGTCGACTGCTGCACTTCGTGGCCGCGGGCGACGGGTTCCGAGACGAGGAGACGGGAAGCCGGTGGAACGTGCTGGGCCAGGCGGTCGGCGGGCCCTTGAAGGGCAATGACCTCCAGCCCTACCAGCATCTGGACACGTTCTGGTTCGCCTGGGTGACGTTCCACCCCGACACCGACCTGCTCGACCTCACACCTTGAGGCGAACAACGATGAGGGTGAGGTCGCTGTGGGGGCGCATCGAGGAGGCTTCGCGGCCTGTGCATCCCACCACCCGGCGGGTGCTGGACGAGCGGTGGGCGGCCCTGCCAGCCGCTGCCCGGACGGACGCGCAGACCGTAGGTCGCCATGCGGTCGGGTGCGAGGGCACGCATGGGGTGTTCCCGCGGTGCAACCTCACCTGCAGCCCCTGCTACCACTCCAAGGACGCAAACAAGGTACGCGTGGACGGCGAGCACACGCTCGCCCAGGTCGAGGCGCAGATGCGGCTTCTGGAGGAGAGGCGTGGCCCGCGGGCGCATGCTCAGCTGATCGGAGGTGAGGTCAGCCTGCTCGACCCCGACGATCATGCCGCCGCCCTCCTGATCATGCGCGCTCACGGTCGCGAGCCGATGTCCATGACGCACGGCGACTTTGACATCGATTACCTTCGTGCGCTTGCTCTCGACGGCGACGGTAATCCCCGTTTCCGGCGGCTGTCGTTCGCAGCACATTTCGACTCCCTCATGCGTGGTCGGCGAGGCATGCCGAGCCCTAAGAGCGAGGCCGAACTCAACCCGTTCCGCGCTCGCTTTGTGGCGATGTTCCGACAGCTGCGCCGGGAGCACGGGATTCGTTCGTACCTGGCGCACAACATGACCGTCACACCGGCGAATCTGGATGAGGTGTCCGTGGTTGCCGCGGACGTGAGTGCCATGGGCTACTCCATGCTGTCCTTCCAGCCCGCCGCCCACGTCGGTGACGAGCGGCGCTGGAAAGGCGACTACCGCACGGTCGGCATCGACGACGTCTGGGCGCGGCTCGAAGCAGGGCTCGGTCAGCAGGTGGCTTGGCAGGCGGTGCAGTTCGGTGACGCCAGGTGCAACCGGACCGCCTTCGGGTTCCGGGTGGGCGACAGCTGGGTGCCCTTCCTCGATCCCACGTCTCCGGCGGATCTGAATGCACGTGACCGTTTCTTCGCCCACTTCGGTGGAGTGAACTTCGGCGGCACGCCACCGGTGTGGCTGACCGTCAAGCTGCTTCGAGTCCTGCGGCGCCATCCAGGCGACAGCGTCGTCGCGCTGAGGTGGGCGCAGCGCTGCTCTGTGCGGTCGGGAGGGTGGCTTCGATTGGTCCGTTCCTGCAGGAAGCAGGAGGTCCGGTTGATGACCTACGTCGTCCACAACTTCATCGACGCAGCAGACGTCGCGCCGGCCTGGCAGCTGATGCAAGCCGGCAGGACGACGGACGACCTGGCCGTCGCAGCGACTCGGGAGCGTCTTGCCGCCTGCACCTACGCGATGGCGCACCCGGAGACCGGCGAGCTGGTGCCTGCATGCGTGCAGCACTCGGTTCTCGACCGGAGCGAGAATGCCCAGTTGCGCACGTTGCTTCCGCTCACCTGCGCTGGTTGACGCGGTCGGTCGCGAGCGCTCTGCGCCGCAGAGCATGAACGGGCGGGTTGGATGCGGCAGTCATCTGGACGCTTCGAAGATCGTGTTCAGGCGCTGGAGATACGACGGCCAGGGCATGCGGTGCCAGCCGCACACCCACCCGCTCACCCACCTCGGCGTGGTGTCCGGGAGGCGTCTCAGCATGGATCTCGACCGTTTGTTGCACGGCCTTCGGTCCTCCGCCGTCAGCGACCTCGATGGTGAGGAGGCTGCGGGGGCCGGTCGGGCGGACTGCCTTCACCAGGCCTTGGATCTCTGCTCCGAGGTCATCGGGGTCGCTGACCTGCACGGATTCCTGACGGAAGACCAGCACGCCAGGCCCTTGTGAAGGCCGCACGTCGACAGGCAGGGCAAGGCTGCCCAGGACCGAGTGGTGGTGGTGGCCGCGGACCTCCCCGGGAACCTCGTTGCGTCCCCCCATCTGCCGCGCCGCGACGAGTGATGTGGGACGGCTGTAGATGCGCTCGACGGGGTCGTGCTGCACCAGCCGACCGGAGGAGAGGACGGCGACGCAGTCCGCCAAGCTGGCCGCCTCGTTCTGGTCATGGGTTACCAGAACGATGGTGGGATCGAGAGCCGCACGCACTTGCCGGACGAGGTCCTGCATCTCGCTGCGGAGCGCGGCGTCGAGGGCGCTGAACGGCTCGTCGAGGAGGAGGACCTTAGGTCGGGCGGCGAGAGCCCGTGCGAGCGCCACGCGCTGCTCCTGCCCACCGGAGAGCTCTGCTGAGTGCCGGCTACCGAAGCCCGAGAGGTGGACGAGGTTGAGGTACTCCGCGGCTTCTATCCGGGCACGCCGTCGAGATGCTCCCCGGACCCGGGCGGAGAACGCGACGTTGTCGAGGACGTTGCGGTGCGGGAAGAGCAGGGGGCGCTGGAACACCATGGCCATGCCGCGATCCTCGGGGGCGACGTCGAGCACGCTCGTCCCGTTGATCAGGACATCGCCGGCGTCGGGGCGGTCGAGTCCGCTGGCGAGTCTGAGCACCGTGGTCTTCCCGGACCCGGAAGGCCCCACCACGGCGAGGCAAGAGCCGGCTGGGACGGCCAGGGTCAGATCCGACAGGGCTGGGCGTGCCGGGCTCCCGTAGCAACGGCTCAGTCCGCGCAGGGTGAGGTGGGCACTCATGCTGCTCCTCGAGTGGGGAGGGCATGGCGAAACGCATCGCTGGGGGTCGGTCGAGAGCTGACGCGCGACATCCGAGGCGCGAAGGAGCGTCGCAGGACCCCTGCGGCGACCAGTGCCAGGAAGGGGGGCATCAAGGCCGTGATCGATAACGCTGCGACGGTGGGCTCATTTCCGGTGCCGGAGGCGGCGGACGCGACCAGAACGGGGAGTGTCACGAACCGCCCTCCCCCGATCAGAAGGGTGACGATGTAGTCGCTCCAGCCGACCAGGAACGCAAGGAAGGCGGCGGCCGCCAGGCCCGGTGCGAGGAGCGGCAAGCGCACCCGCCACAAGACTGCCCGCTGCGAGGCGCCCAACGTCCTCGCCTCGTCTTCAAAGGCGAAGTCATAGGCGCTGTACGCCAGCCGCATGAGATAGGTCGTGTAGGGCAAGGACGCCACGACGAGCACCAGCACGATCCCCAGCTTGCCCGGTGCGTGCAGCCTCAGAAGAACCACGTCGAGCCCCATCACCACCGCGAACGCTGGCAGCGCGACCGGCGCGATCAGCAGAGCAGAGACAAGGCGGGGCCAGGGGACTGTTCGCAGCGTCAAAGCGCGCGCGGCCACAGCGCCGGCCGGAGTTGCCAGGGCGCCGACCACACAGCCCAGGGCCAAGGAGCGGAGCAACGCCGCGGCGCCACCGTCGGCGAAGGTGTCGGTGAATCCTTGGACCCCCCACTCCTGCGGCAACCGCGTGGTGCCGGTCCAGGTCTCCGTAGCCGCCCACAGGGCAAGCGGAACCAACGGAAGCAGGAACCAGGTAACCAGGAAGACCCAGAACACCGCTCGACCGGCCCGGCCCGCTGGAGTCATCGCCACGCCGCCATCCGCCGCAGAAGAGCCAGCGCCGCCAGCGCCGCTGCAGCCGACAGCGCCGTCGTCGTGACGGCGACCGCCATCGCCTCCGGCCGGGCGGCCAAGTCAGTCGAGGTGAACAGCCGGTAGGACATCACCGGAAGCGGTTCCGGGTAGGCCGCGCCGAGCAGCCAGGCGACCTCATAGGAGCCCAGTGTGTAAACGAACGCGATCGCCGACGCGGCGAGGACGGAGGGTGCGGCCAGCGGAAGCGACACGTGACGAAACCTCGCCCACGGGCGAGCCCCGAGCACGGCGGCTGTCTCGTGGTAGGCCGGCAGTCGCAGAGCGAGCGTCGCGGAGACCACGAGCGCGACAAAGGCCGACTCCTTCCAGGCGTACTCGAAGATCACGGCAGTCGGCCAGCGACCGGCCACGAGTGAGGGCCAGGCGTCCGCCGGCATGCCCAGCCACCGGCTGACCAGTCCGGTGTCGGCGAGCAACAGACCGACCGACGCGGCCCCGACCAGGTGGGGGACCGGTATCGAGGCGGTGACGAGCGCGGACAGCGCCCTCCCGCCCGACTATGAGCTCACGAGGGTCAACGCGGCCGCCAGCCCCACCAGGGCGGCAACCAAGGTCGACGCCGAGGCGATGAGCAGAGACAGACCCGTCGCGGTGAGCAGCTCGTCCCCGGCGTGCCGGTAGCCGGCGAAGCTCAGACGCGGAGTGCCGACCAGAGGCATCAAACCCACGCTTTGGAGCAGTGTGCCTCCCAAACCTACACAGATGACGAACAGGACGGCCACGACCGTGGGAGCGACCGCAACAATGCCGCGCCAGCTCCAGCTGTGCGTCCGAGCGGTCACTGCACCTCGGCTAAGACGTTGTGCCGCCAGCCCTCATCTAGTGCCGGCACCCATTCGGAGCTCAGCTCGGGGTTGGCGTTACCTGCCAGCTCCGCGTACGGCGGTACGACGGGCGATTGGGGGAGATCCGCGAAGGCAGACCGCTCTGTACTGGGCAGTCGCCTCGCGTCCAGCACAGTGAACTGGCCCCAGACGCGAGGGTCCGCCTTGATCCGCTGCTGTGTCGGGGCCAGTGCCAGGTTGGCGACCACCATCGCGCCGGCATGGTTGGCTGACGTGGATGGGATGGCGAGGAAGCTGGCGTTTCCCACCGTTCCCTCCTCGAGGGTCATGACGCGAGTCGTGGGCGGGAAGGTGCCCTCTGCGACCAGCTCAGTCAACGTGGCTGGGCCGTAGGTCATGGTCATGTCCACCTGGCCTTCCGAGAAAAGCTTGTCCAACGCCGCCGAGTCACGCGGATAGGTTTCCCCGCCCCGCCATAGTGAGGGCGCCAGTGCCCGCAGCCGCTCCCACAGCGCGGGGGTGAGGGCGTCGAACGCATCTTGGTCAAATTCTGCCGGGACGTTCTGGTGTCCGCCTGAGACGCTGTAGAGCAGTTGGCGTACGAAGACCGAGCCGGTGAAGTCCGGCGGTGCCGGGTAGCTGAGCCGGCCGGGGTTCGCCTCGGCCCAGTCCAGCACCCCTGCCAACGTCGTCGGTGGCTCGGCGATCTTGGCCGAGTCGAAGACGAGCGTGAACTGGGCTTTGTGCCACGGTGACTCACAACCGTTGACCTCAGTCCCGAAGTCTTCGGAGAGCAGAGGGTCGGCAGGGTCTGTGAAGCGCATGTTCGGCAGCGCCGACGACCAGCCGCACCTCCAGGCTCCCGCCCGCAGGCCGGTGGCGAAGTTGTCTCCGTTCACCCACACCAGGTCCACCGCACCGTCGCTGCGGCCAGCCTGTCTCTCGGCTAGCACGCGGTTCAGAGCTTCCTTGGTGTCAGCGATCGGGACGCGGCGCAGCGAGACACCGGCCTGGCGAGCGGCGGGCGCGAGGACGTCGTCGACATAAGCGTTGCCCTGAGGATCGCCGCCCCACATCCACAGCGACACCGTCTGACCGCGAGCCTCGGCGCGGATGCTGGCCCAGCTGCCGAGGGTCTCCTGCGAGGAATCGGAGCTGGGTACGGCACATGCGTTGACCAGCAAGGCCCCGACCGTCAGCGCAGCAAAGCTCCGCCAACGCGGCCACCGCACTCGGACCGAACTGGACAGTGCGTGTGCGCCGGCAGGCACACTGTGGCGGAGGCGAGACAAAATGGCTGCTCTTGGTCGAAGAATGTTCCATCCTGGGAACACTCTGACTAGCTGGAAGACTTCCCTATTCGACACTCTCGTGGAAAGCAGGTCGTCATTTCGGAGCCGCCCGGCGCGCGAGGCGCTGCTGTGTGGTGGCGCCTCTCGTGGTTCGTCGTCGTGGTCGTCGCGTCGATCGTCGTTGCGCTCACCGTCGAGCTTCCGGACGCCGCCGGCTTGCGACGCATCCTCGAGACGGCCGGGTGGGCGGCACCGGTGGCCTTCGTCGGCCTCTACGCGGTGGTCACCCTAGCGCCGGTCCCGAAGAACGTCCTGTCCGCGGTCGCCGGGCTTCTGTTCGGGTTGGTCGAAGGGGTGTTGCTGGTGCTCTCCGCGGCCATGCTCGGCGCGCTGGTTGCGTTTGGTTTAGGGAGGGTCTTGGGCCGCGCTGCGGTGGAGCGGTTTGCGTCCGTCCGAGTGAAGGAGGTAGACGCGCTGCTGGCTCGTCGCGGCCTGATGGCCGTCGTCACGGTGCGCCTGGTGCCTGTGGTGCCGTTCACCGCGATCAACTACGCCGCCGGGCTCACCAATCTCAGACTGCGCGACTACACGTTCGGCACCGCTCTCGGGATCATCCCTGGCACGGTCGCCTACGTGACACTCGGGACGTACGGCTCGACGCCGGGAGCGTGGCCTTTCATCGTCTCCGCCTCCGCGTTGGTTGCCCTCTCGGTCGGAGGGATGCTGGTAGGACGCAGGCGGAGGTCTCCGCGGACGGAAGAGGAACGCTGATGCTGGACTCGTTCTTGCGGGGAAAGCTCGACGCACCGCTGACATGGGCGGCGGAGGTGGTAGACCGTCACTGGGTCTCACCGGACCGGCTCACCATGGCGGGCCTGGTGGTCGGCCTGAGCAGCGCGGCGGCTGCTGCCGCGCAGTGGTGGGCGTTCGCGCTCGTGCTGTGGCTCGTGTCACGGATCGCGGACGGTGTCGACGGTCCGCTCGCATGTCGCCGCCGAACGTACGAGGGGTCCGAGGGAGCTCAGTCGGAGGCCGGCGGTTTCCTCGACATCACCGCCGACTTCGCCGTCTACGGCAGCATGGTAGTCGGCGTCGCCACCGGCGCCGCGGCGGCGTACGACGCACCCTGGTGGCCGTTCCTGCTCGTCCTGTTGACGTACTACATCAACGGGACGGCGTTCCTTGCGTTCTCCTCCGTCGCCGAGCGCACCGGTCGCCGGATCGACGACGGCCGGTCACTGTCGTTCCTCGGTGGCCTGGCCGAGGGGACGGAGACGATCGTTGTGCACAGCTTGTGGCTCGTACTGCCCGCTGTCGCCTGGCAGCTGGCGCTGGGCTGGGCGGTCGTCGTCGGTGTCAGCGCTATCCACCGCGTCCTGGCCGGTTATCGAGACCTTTCCTGAGCGAGGAGCCGAGCCAGCGTCGGCGGGTTGTCGAGAGGACGCGGATGGCACGCGCTGCAGGCGGCGTGCGGAGTTGCGAGCGGACGTCGTCGATGCTGGCGTTCCACACGCCGTCGTTGTAGGTGGGGTAAGGGTGCGTCGTACCCGCGATGTCGCGTGTCCGTAGCCCGTGCCGTACCGCCAAGATGAGCTCGCCGAGGGTCTCCCCCGCGCGGGGACCGACCACGGTGGCGCCGAGGACGCGACCCTTGCCGTCGACCACGAATTTGGTGAACCCGTGTACGTCGGACTCGACGACCGCCCGGTCTAGATGCTCGTGATCCCAGTTCACCACGCGCAGCTCTGACCGCCTCGCTGCCGTCTCGGTGCTCACGCCCACAGCCGCGACCTCCGGAGAGGTGAAGGTGACTCGTGGGATGGTGGTGGTGTCGACCCTTCGGCGCAGCCCCAGGATCGCGTTGCTCGCCGCGAGGCTGCCGTTGACCCCGGCGGTGTGCGTGAACTGAGGATGTCCGCTGACGTCGCCAGCTGCCCAGATGCTGGCGTTGGTGGTACGCAGTTGCTTGTCGACACGGACGTAGCCGAGCTTGTCCAAGGCCACACCCGCCCTGTCCAGACCGAGATCCGAGGTGCGAGGTCGGCGGCCGACGGAAACCAGGAGACGATCGAAATCGACGGTGACACCGTTCTCCAGGATCAGCTGCCCGGTCGTCAGCGCTGACTTCACCTCGACGACCGGTGACCCGGTGCGGAACGTCACTCCGTCACGTGTCAACGCCTCCGCGACGAGAGAGGCGGCCTGGGGATCCTCTCGCGTTAGGATGCGGTCGGCGCCTTCGACGATGGTCACCTCCGATCCGAGCCGCGCGAATGCCTGCCCGAGCTCACATCCGATGCTGCCGCCGCCCAGGATGGCGAATCTTCCTGGGATGGTCTCAAGTCCCCACACTGAGTCGCTCGTGAGCGGTGAAGCCGCTGCGAGGCCGGGGATGGGCGGCACGGCCGGTGAAGACCCCGAGCAGATGATCGCTTGGTGAAAATCGACAGGTCGACCGTCGATCACCGCGCTGCGCGGACCGGTGAACGTGAGGTCCCCGGACTCCACCCGTACGCCGGCTGCCTCCAACGACCGAGGGGAATCGGCGGGTTCGATGGCGGCGATCGCTGAGCGGACGTGGTCCATGACCCTGGAGAAATCGACCGACACCCCGTCGATGACAACGCCGAGACGGGACGCAGCGCGGGCGTCTGCGGCGCTTGACGCCGCCGCCAGGAGGGCCTTGGACGGGACGCAGCCAGTCCACAGGCAGTCGCCGCCGGTGCGCTTGCGCTCCACCAACAGCACTCGGGCACCGAAGCTCGCGGCCGTCTTCGCGCTGACGAGGCCGGCCGTGCCACCACCGACCACCAGCACATCCCAAGGAATGCTCATCGATCCCCCTCAGCGATAACGCGGTTCAAGGCGTCGTGCATCCGGGCCAGTGCTGCCTCGTCGACTAGCCGTCGCTGCGACCAGAGAGACAAAGCGCGGCTCAGCGCCCGCTGGTCAGCGCCGACATGGGCGCACTTCTCACAGACTGCCAGGTGCTCCTCCAGACGCCGGACTTCGCTTAGCGTCAGCGGAGCCGACGGGTCGTTGTCCAGGTAGCGCTCGATGCGACGAGCAGACCAGTGACATGTCACCATTCGGCGCAGTGAGGCGATCATGGGGTCCTCCCAGCCGATGAGGCAGAGCCGCGCAGCTGAGCGCGCAGCCGGGCACGGGCGCGGCTCAGCCGCGACATGACCGTTCCGACGGGTACGCCCAAAGCCTCGGCTGCCTCGGCGTAAGTGAGCTTGTCGACGTCGACGAGCAGCAGAACGGTGCGAAAACGAGTCCCGAGGCTATTGACCGCGAACTCAAGTTCCCCGTCGAGGATCTCTTCCAGCACTGTCTCCTCCGGGCTGGCCATGCGGGCAGAACCGAATGCGGGCCGTACATCCCCCAGGGCACCCCAGTCGTCGACCAAGTCGGGTCTGCGTCGACGGTGAAGGTTGGCGTTGGTGTTCCGAAGGATCGTCAACAGCCATGCCCGCGGATGTCTGCCGTCGAAGGTGTGGATCGCGCGAAATGCGCGAATAAGGGTCTCCTGAGTGAGGTCCTCGGCATCAGCGGGCGAACCCGTGATCGTCAGCGCCACCCGGAAGAGCACCTCGAGTTGAGGTTCCACATGAGTTTTGAAGGCGCGCGCCCGTTGCGACTCCGCGCTGTCTGGCGAATTGCGGTTGGACGGCTGCACCATAGGGGAACCCTCCAAACCAGCGACTATCTTCCCGAAGTGAAACATGACTCCCCGGCGGCGCCTCTGATCAGGGGCTGACACCGAGCAGCGCGGCGGGCGCGTGGGAGTTCGCGGCATCATGGGTGGGTGAAAGCGAAGGCCCAAGGCCCTCCGGGTCTGCGCGCCGTTATGGCCAGGCCGGCATACCGGCGACTCTGGGTGGCGCGCGCACCATCAGCCAGTGTGGAGACTTTGCACAGTTCACAACCGTCGCACTGCTCGTCTTGCACCTCACCGGCTCCGGCCTCGGAGTATCCGGAGCCTCGCCGAGATCGCGCCCGTGCTCCTGCTCGCCCCGCTCGCGGGGTCGATGGTCGATCGCCTTCCCCGCGTCCGCGTGATGATCTCCTCCGACCTTGCCCGCATGCTGCTCGCCAGCATCCTCGCCGTCTGGAACGACCACGTCCTCATCGTCTACGCGGTTGCGTTCGGCCTCTCAGCCGGAGCCGTGTTCTTCAACCCCGCCGCCAACTCCCTGCTTCCCACCCTGGTCGCAGACGACGAGCTGGTTGCCGCCAACAGCGGCATCTGGTCTGCAGCCGTCCTCAGCCAGGTCGCCCTGGCTCCCGTTTCCGGACTCCTCGCAGCCACAGCGGGATTCGAATGGGCCTTCACGTTCAACGCCGCCAGCTACGGAGTCAGCGCGATCTTGCTGCGAGGCCTGCGCGCTGGTGAGCAACCACTGCCGGTCCGATCAGGAAGCGTCTGGAAGCAGGGACTCGAGGCGCTCACCCTGCTCCGGCAAGACCGCCTCCTGCGAGCGCTGGCCATCGCCCAAGCGCTGGCCGCACTGTCGGCAGGCGCCACCAGCACACTGCTCGTCGTCCTGGCCACCCGACACCTCGGCGTCGACGGCCGCAGCTATGGCGCGATGATCGCCGCCATCGGAGTCGGAGCCTTCCTCGGCCCACTGATCCTGACCCGTGTCTCTTACCACATCAAGGGCCCCGCCGATCTTCGGAGCAGTCGGCCTGCGAGGTGTCGTCGACCTCATCTTGGCGACCTTCACCGCACTATCCGCCGCGCTCGCCACGCTCGCGCTCTACGGCCTCTGCACGTCGAGCGGAAACGTCTCCTTCAGCTCGCTCATTCAGTCGCGAGTGAGCCCGCACATACGTGGCCGGGTCTTCAGCGCATTCGACGTCATCTGGCAGAGCATGCGCCTGGTGAGCCTGCTCCTCGGCGGCCTCGTCGCCGACACGATCGGCATCCGCGCAGTCTTCTACGCAGGCGGAGCGCTACTCATAGCCGCCGCGCTCACCGGACTCGCGGCGAACTAGGCGAATGCCTCCCGTTGCGCATAGCGCCAGGCCAAACTGCCGCCGCCTGCCAGGCACGCATCTGGCACCTGTACGGACGGCAGTTGAACTTCCACACTGAACCGGCCGCGATGAACTGCCTTATCTGGTCACCAGATCCCTGGACCCCAACACACCGGACAGACCCGGTCGGCGATACGCTCGAAACCGGCGCTGAACGCGTTCACCCTCACCTTCGCCGACCCAATGCCGGCAGCTAAAACCACGGAAATAAATGAATCGCCACTTACGTCTTTGGCCGGACAGGTCCGGACAGACCCGACAGGCCCGCGAAGCAACCCGTCAAGAAGGTAGCCGTGATGGACGACCGCCGCGGTTGCCCGAGGCTGATGGCTGAGACAGACGGCCTGATCAGGGCGTGCCGGTCAAGCCTGCGATGCGGGTGAAGGCCTCGATGTTTTTGCGGTCGGCGTGTAGCGCGTGCAGGTATTGGGTGTCTGGATTTGGGTGTGGCCCATTCGGTCCATGACGGATTTGAGGTCGGCGCCGCCAGCGAGCAGTCAAGACCTTCGCGCCAGCGCGGCGCCGTGATCGTTGCTTCAGGGCGCTGGACTTGAGGGATGCCGCACTTA
>JACCUS010000374.1 GCA_013811715.1 Nocardioidaceae bacterium | reverse complement strand
ACCTGGGGGAGCGCTGCGACGGACGGTCGCCGACCATCGTGGGTACGACGGGGGCCGACGTCTTGCGCGGGACCAACAAGTCCGACGTGATCATGGGTCTGGGCGGTGACGACATCATCGACGGACTGACTGGCGAGGACATCCTGTGCGGCGGCGCAGGGGACGACCGGGTGAGCAGCGGCAACGGCGCTGATAAGCTTCTCGGCGGCTTCGGCGCTGACCGGCTCGACGGCGGCAACGGCGACGACCGGCTCGTCGGCGGGCCTGGCGAGGACGTCCTCATCGGTGGGCTCGGTGCCGACACACTCGAGCAGGAGGGTGCCGAGTCGTGACTGCCGCTCGACCATCTCGCCGGGACGTCGTGCGCCCGGGCCTCAGAACTCTGATCAGGAGATCACCATGGTGAACATCAGCCGCCGCGGCTTCGCGGCAGTCCTCGCAAGCACGGTCGTGGCCCTGGCCGCCGTGGGCACAACCTCGGTCGCCGCCCCCAAGGCCGGCGCGTCCGACGAGCGCACGCCCGGCTGGCCGCCGTACCCGGATCGCACCACCACGGTCCAGCTGCTGTCGTTCAACGACTTCCACGGCCACCTCGAGGCCGACGAGCAGACGCTCGACGAGGAGTCGGACCCCTCCGGCACCGTGGTCGGGGGAGCCGAACATCTCGCCACCAAGCTCGACCAGCTGCGCCGCAGGGCCGACGGCAACTCGCTCACGGTGGCCGCTGGCGACCTGATCGGTGGCTCGACGTTCCTGTCCGGTCTCTTCCACGACGAGCCCACTGTCGAGTCGATGGAGGCCCTCGGCCTCGACGTGAGCAGCGTCGGCAACCACGAGTTCGACGAGGGCACCACCGAGCTGCTGCGGATGCAGCACGGCGGTTGCCACCCGGCCGACGGCTGCTACTTCCCGCGCCAGCCGTACGACGGCGCCGAGTTCCCGTGGCTGGCGGCCAACGTCGAGTTCAAGGGGTCGAACGAGCCGCTGCTCGCACCCGTCTCCGTCGAGCGGGTCGACGGTGTTCGGGTCGGCTTCATCGGCATGACCACCAAGACGACCCCGGCGCTGGTGGCACCCGGCGGCGTCGACGAGGTCGACTTCCTCGACGAGGTCAGGACGGCGAACCGTTACGCCGATCGGCTCGAGCGTAGAGGGGTCAAGAGCATCGTGGTGCTGCTGCACGAAGGTGGCTACCAGAGCGGCAGGTACAACGGTTGCAAGGGCATCTCCGGCCCGGTCGTGGACATCGCAGACCGGCTGGACCCGCAGATCGACGCGGTGATCACGGGGCACACGCACGAGCCGTACGTCTGCACGCTGGACGACCCCCGCGGCCGGCCGCGGCTGGTCACCAGCGCCGCCTCCTTCGGCAGCGTGGTGACCGAGGTCAACCTCGTCGTCAACACCAGGTCGGGGCAGGTCAAGCGCGGGCTGGTCACGGGCAAGAACCACCTCGTGGTGCAGACCACCCGACCCGACGCGGAGCAGACCGCGATCATCGACAAGTGGCAGGAGATCGCCGGGCCGATCGCCGGCCGGGTGGTCGGCACCGTGGCCGAGGACATCACCGGAGACTCCAACGGCGACCGCGGGGTCGAGACACCGATGGCCGACCTGGTCGCCGATTCGATCCTCTGGGGCACCTCTGGCGCCAACGGCGGTGCCGAGATCGCGTTCATGAACGTCGGTGGCGTGCGGGCCAGCCTCCTCGTCGACGACATCACCAATGGCGAGGACCCGGGTGAGGTCACCTACGCCGAGGCCTACGAGGTTGCGCCGTTCGGCAACCTGTTGATCACGATGGACCTGACCGGGGAACAGATCGAGGAGGTGCTCGAGCAGCAGTACCAGCCGATCCCCGAGCGCGGCTCACGGCCGATGCTCGCGCTCGGTGTGTCCGAGGGCTTCTCCTACACCTGGGACGCCTCACAGCCGCAGGGCCAGCGGGTGGTCCCGGGCTCGATGATGCTGAACGGAGAACGGCTGCTGGCGGGCGAGACCTACCGCGTCGCCACGTTGAACTTCCTGGCCGAGGGCGGGGACTCCTTCACCGCCTTCACGCAGGGCACCGACGAGCTCGGGGGCGCCGAGGACCTGGCCAACCTGGTTGCCTACCTCGAGGCGCATCCCGGGTTGACCGCACCGGAGGACCGGGTCGACGGGCTCTGAGTCGGGTCACCGAGGTGGGATAACGGCTCTGTGGGCGGGGACGTTCGCCGCGAGGACGTTGTGGAAGCGTGCGCGAAGTCGGTCGATCCCCTTGCCGAGATCCACCTCGGGATGCGTGACGTTGGTCAGGAGCACGGCGACGAGATCAGCCGCGGGGTCGACCCACAGCGATGTCCCGGTGAAGCCGGTGTGGCCGAAGGCGAGCGGTGAGAGCAGCTCGCCGGAAGGCCGCGGGTTCCTGAGCATGTCGGTCTCGGGAAGGAAGCTGCCCCCTGCCCGCGGCAGCTCATGACGAGACGGCGCGGTCGTCCCCGTGAGGGCCCAGCCGAGCCCACGAGCCGCTTCACCGGCCGGAGCCTGGTTGGTCTTCGTCAGTCGCACACTCGCCGCGGAGAGCACG
>JACCUS010000369.1 GCA_013811715.1 Nocardioidaceae bacterium | reverse complement strand
TCAGGGGTTGAGGGTGGTGCCGGCGGCGCGGAGGTTCTCACACGCGAGTACGACGCGGGCCGCCATGCCTGCCTCGGCCGCCTTGCCGTAGGAGCGGGGGTCGTACACCTTCTTGTCGCCGACTTCGCCGTCCACCTTCAACACGCCCGTGTAGTGGCTGAACATGTGGTCGACGATGGGCCGCGTGAACGCGTACTGGGTGTCGGTGTCGACGTTCATCTTCACCACCCCGTAGTCGAGCGCGGCCCGGATCTCCTCCAGCAGCGAGCCCGAGCCACCATGGAAGACCAGGTCGAAGGGCTTCGCGCCCTCACCGAGATCGTGCTTCTCCGCCACGGCCGACTGCGCCTCTCGGAGGATCTCCGGGCGCAGCTTCACGTTGCCCGGCTTGTAGACGCCATGCACGTTGCCGAAGGTCAACGCCGCCATGTATCGGCCCTTCTCGCCGAGACCCAGCGCCTCCGCCACCCGCAACGCGTCACCCGGTGCGGTGTAGAGCTTCTCGTCCATGGCGCCGACGATGCCGTCCTCCTCGCCACCGACCACACCGACCTCGATCTCCAGGATGATCCGCGCCTCCGCGGCCCGCTCGAGCAGCTCGCGGGCGATCGAGAGGTTCTCCTCCAGCGGCACGGCTGAGCCGTCCCACATGTGCGACTGGAACAGCGGCATCCCGCCGCCGGCGACCCTCTCGCGTGATGCCTCGAGCAGCGGCCGGACGAAACCGTCGAGCTTGTCCTGCGGACAGTGGTCGGTGTGCAGCGCGATGTTGACGGGGTACTTCTTCGCCGCCTCCTCGGCAAACGCCGCAAGAGCCAGCGACCCGGCCACCATGTCCTTGACCGTGGCCCCGGACAGGAACTCCGCGCCGCCGGTCGACACCTGCACGATGCCGTCTGACTCAGCCTCGGCGAAGCCGCGCATGGCGGCGTGCAACGTCTGCGACGAAGTCACGTTGATGGCAGGGTAGGCGAAGGACTCCGCCTTGGCCTTGTCGAGCATCGCCGCGTAGGCCTCGGGGGTTGCGATGGGCATGGGGACATTCCCTCCGGGTCGGGCTGGCGTCTGGTTGCGCAGGCTGCGCTCCGCCAAGTATTGCCTGTCCGTCGGCGTGCTGCCACAGTGCCCGTTCGACGGTGCCGCTCGGTCCCCGAGGCGCTCAGTCACCGAGTCGCTCAGTCACCGAGTCGCTCAGCCACCGGGTACGGCGTTCTGCCGCACCCAGGTGTGCATCGCGATCGCGGCCGCGGCGCCTGCGTTGATCGAGCGGGTCGACCCGAACTGGGCGATCGACAACGTCACCTCGCAGGCCGAACGCATCTGCGCCGTCAGCCCCGGTCCCTCCTGACCGAAGGCGAGCACGCACGAGGCGGGCAGCCGCGCGGTCTCCAGCGGCACCGCTCCGGGCAGATTGTCGATCCCCAGCAGGGGCAGCCGAGACTCGGCCGACCATGCGGCCAGCGCTTCCACCGTCTCGTGGTGGCGGACATGCTGGTAGCGGTCGGTCACCATCGCGCCGCGCCGGTTCCAGCGTTTGCGGCCGACGATGTGCACCTCAGCGGC
The DNA here is from genome assembly GCA_013811715.1 of Nocardioidaceae bacterium. Classification (GTDB taxonomy): domain Bacteria; phylum Actinomycetota; class Actinomycetes; order Propionibacteriales; family Nocardioidaceae; genus JACCUS01. The sequence continues at coordinate 1,414 of JACCUS010000369.1, read as the reverse complement.
CAAGAACGCGTTGGCGGTGCGCACGACCGAGCCGATGTTGAAGTCGTGCTGCCAGTTCTCGATGGCCACATGGAAGCCGTGGCGCCGGGTGTCGAGGTCGGCGACGATGGCCTCGTGACGCCAGTAGCGGTAGCGGTCGGTGACGTTGCGCGTGTCGCCGTACTCGAGCAGTTCGGGGTCGAGGCGGTCGTCGTCGGGCCACTCGCCCCGCCACGGACCCACCCCGACCTCGAAGCGCGGATGCGGGTCGGGAGCGCTGTCGGTCACCACGACACCCTAGTGACCAGGCGGCTACCCTCATCGGGTGATGATCGACCTGCTTCCCCCCTTGCTGCTCGGGGATCTGCTCGACCCGCAGAGCCTGATTGACCGGTTCGGCAGCTACGCCTTGTGGGGGGCGGCGCTGGTGATCTTCATCGAGTGCTGGCTGTTTCCGTTCCTGCCGGGCGACTCACTGCTCTTCACAGTGGGGCTGTTGATCTCACAGCAGTCGGCGGACGTGGGCGCGCCCATCTGGGCAGCGTGCCTGATCTTGACGGTCGCGGCGGTCGGCAGCAACGTTGTCGGCTACCTCGTCGGCGCGAAGGTGGGGCCGGCGATCTTCAGCAGGCCGGACTCGCGGCTCTTCAAGCAGCAGCACATCGACCAGACCTTCGCGTTCTTCGACAAGTACGGCGCACGCGCGATCGTGCTGGCCCGGTTCGTGCCGTTCGTGCGGACGTTCATCACGCTGGCGGCCGGCGTGGGGCGGATGCCGATGCGCCGCTTCGTCGCCTACTCGGCGGTGGGCGGCGTGCTCTGGGCGACCGGAGTCACGCTGCTCGGCTACTGGCTGGGGCAGGTCGAGCTCATCCGGGAGCACATCGACCTGTTCCTGGTGGCGCTGGTGGCGCTGTCCGTCGTACCGATCATCGTCGAGGTGTTGCGTGCTCGCTCCAAGAAGCGCGATCCGCGGTACGACGACGCGGCCGAGCGGGCCCGGGTCTTGCGCGAGGAAGCCTCCGACGACTGAGCCGCGGGCCCGTCAGGGTGAGGGGGCGGCGGGGTCGAAGGGGGCAGACGGGTCGGAGTCGGCGAGGAACTGGCGGCAGCGAGCCGCCTCTTCGGAGTCACCGATCGCCTCCGAGGCGCGGGCCAGCGCGGCGAGGCAGCGCAAGAAGCCCTGGTTGGGCTGGTGCGACCAAGGGATTGGGCCGTGCCCCTTCCAGCCGTTGCGGCGGAGGGCGTCGAGGCCACGGTGGTAACCGACCCGGGCGAACGCGTAGCCGGCGAGCTCGTCGCCGTCCGCTAGCACCGACTCCGACAGCGCCGCCCAAGCCAGCGATGAGGCGGGGTTGCTCTTCGCCACCTCAGGCGGTGGAGTGCCCGCCGTGAGTTCGAGTTGCGCCGGGTCTTCGGGTAACAAGGTGGGAGG
>JACCUS010000365.1 GCA_013811715.1 Nocardioidaceae bacterium | reverse complement strand
GTGCTCAAGATCTCGACGCGTGACGGCAAGGACTGCCACTCGCGCTTCGGGCTGTTGCTCGACCAGGTGAAGGTGTCCCTCGACATCGCCGACGCGTGCATCGCCAGAATGGCGGAACTCCCGCAGGGGCCTATCAACGTCCGGCTGCCGAAGATCGTGAAGGCGCCGGAGGGCCATACCTACTGCTGGACCGAGAACCCGCTGGGCATCAACGGCTACTACCTCGTCTCACGCGGGGAGAAGACCCCGTGGCGGCTGAAGCTCCGCTCGGCGTCGTTCAACAACATCTCGGTGCTGCCGACCATGCTCGACGGCTGCGTGGTGGCCGACATGATCGCGATCTTGGGCTCGATGTTCTTCGTCGTCGGCGACATCGACAAGTAGCCCGTTCGTCCGCCGCGAGCGGCGGCCTGCTGGGCGCTCGGTCAGTCGGAGCGGGGGTCGCGGCGGATGCGGTCGTGGAACTCCTGCTCCCAGTCGCCGACCGGCCACGTCGACTCGACCAGCCAGGTGGCACCCGCCTCGGCGTAGTCGGCAGCCGGCACGCCGGGCGCCCAGGACGCGACGACGTCCCAGCCATCGGGGGTGTCTCCGCCCAGGTACTCGGCCAGCGTGTCGGGCGTGAGCAACTCCCGCGGGCCGATCGGCACAATGCCGTCCCAACGCCGTGCCCGTGCCAGCGGGCGCTTGTTGGGCAGCACACCGGCCACCCAGATGGGTGGTCTCGGCCGTTGCACAGGAAGGGGCAGCAGGTCAGCCTCGACAGTGTAGTGCTCGCCCGAGTGCCGGGACGGGCCTCCGCGGAGCAGCGCGTCCAGCACGCCGAGACCCTCGTCGAGCATCGCCGCCCGAACCCGTGGGTCGGCCTCATCACCGAGGTCGCCGAAGTCGCGGTCGGGGGGCTCGCCCAGACCAACACTGAACACCGCTCGGCCGCCACTGAGGTGGTCGAGCGTGGTCAGCTGCTTGGCAACCACCCAGGGGCGACGTCGAGACAGGGGCGTCACCAAGGTGCCGAGCCGGACACGGTCGGTGACCTGTGCGATAGCGCCGAGCAGCACCCACGGGTCGTGCACGTCGGGCGCAACGTCGCGGGACCATTGGAGGTGGTCCCACAAGAAGACACCGTCCCAGCCGGCCCCCTCCGCGTCGCGGGCGATGGCGACCACCGTTGCCGGTTCGGTGAAAGGGGGGATGCTGACCGCGAACCTCATCTGCGCAACCTATCCCGAGCCGCCGACAGCCGAGCCACTGCGATAACCGGCTAGAGGAGGCCCTTCTCCTCGAGATACGCCTGCGCCACGTCTTCGGGCTTCTCCCGGTTCACGTCGACCTGGGCGTTCATCTTTGCGAGGTCCTCGGTGGTGAGGGTCGCAGACACCTCGTTGAGCGTGTCGGCGACGTCGGGGTTGGCGTTGAGGAACTCCGAGTTGACCGCGGGGATCAGGTTCTGGGCCGGTTGGATGCCCTTGTCGTCCTCCAGCAGTACCAGTCCCTGCGCCGCGAGCGTTCCGTCGGTCGTGCCGGTCTGGCCGAGCTCGACTTCGCCCTCGATCACCGCGTCCTTGGTTTGTGCTGTCGCGAAGCCCAGCGGGACAACCTCTGAGATGTCGAGCCCGTACACCTGCTCGAGGCCCTTCTCGCAGTCGTCGCGGCCCACACAGTCGGGCGCAGCGGCAAGCTTGATGGGATCACCGAGCGCAGCCAGGTCGGACAAGGTCGTGAGGTCGTTCTCCGCGGCGAAGTCCTCGGTGACGAAGAAGGCGTTCTGGTCGGTCGCCTCGGACGGTTCGAGCATCGTGATCCCGGCCTTCTCGGCCAGCGGCTCGAGCGCCTGCAGCGACTCCTGCGGGTCGTTGCTGGTGATCGGCTCCGCGTCGGGGCCGTTCTGCTCGGTGTTGAGGTAGTCGGCGATCCCGGCCACGTACTCGGGTACGACGTCGACCGCTCCGTCGCTCATCTGCGCCAGATAGACGTCCCGCGTCTCCACCAGCTTCGGCGTCACGTCGTAGCCGGCATCCTCGAGGGCCAGCTCGTACATCGCCGCCATCACCTGCATCTCGGTGAAGCTCTGGCCGGAGAGCACGAGCTCGCCCTTGTCGTCGGACCCGCCGTCCCCTTCCTCCGACTTCGAGCCGTTGTCGCCCGACGGGCTCGAGTCGGGGTCGGCTTGTGGAGACTCCTCCAACGACTCTCCCCCGCAAGCCGCCGACACCGACAGTGCAGTGAGAGCAGCGCCGAGCACAAGAAAACGAGGCAACCTCATGTGGTGAACCACCTTCTGTGTCCCGCGGCCGGCTTACCGGTCCGCGCGTGTCCGATGGGCACCTGGAGGCACCCCTTGATGAACACCTCAGCACGCGTCACCCAGGAACGCAAACAACGATTGGGTCACGCCGTCTGGCGGGCCGCCCGCATCGGGTCCAGGCGACGCTCGGCCAGCACGGCCAGGCCCTCCAAGATCAGGGCGCCTGCGGCTGTGAGGACCGCTCCGGCGAAGACCTCGTACGTGCGGCTGTTGTCGAAGCCCCTGGTGATGATGCGCCCGAGACCCGGACCCGCGACCAAGGCGGCGATGGTGGCGGTGGCCCACACCTGCACCAGCGCCAGCCGTATCCCGGTCAGCACCACCGGCATGGCCAGCGGCAGCTCGATGTTGCGGAAGATCTGCCACTCAGCCATCCCCATGCCGCGAGACGCTTCGAGGATGTCGCGGTCGACTTCGCGGATCCCGACGTAGGCGTTGGTGATGATCGGGGGGAGAGCGAACAGCACCAGCGCGATCAAGGTCGCCATCCCGGCGCGACCATAGGGCCCGAACTCGTCCGCGCCCACCGGCCCGACGGACAGCACGATCAGTACAGCGAAAACGGGAATGGCGCGCCCGACGTTGGAGATGTTCACCGCCAGGAAACCGAACCGGCCTTGGTGTCCCAGCCACAAGGCCACGGGCAGGCCGATCACCGCCGCGATGACGAGGCTGGTCACGGTCAACAGCATCTGCTGGGCGGCGAACGCGCCGATGCCCTGCGGCCCGGACCAGTTGTCTCCGTTGAAGATGTAGCTCAACGCGTCGGTGATCAACGGGCCGCCCTCTCGATGGACCGCGTCCACGGAGTCAGCCCGCGCTGCACACCTACCAGTATCAGGTCGAGGGCCACGGCGAGTCCGACGCAGAGGACACTGGCGGCGAAGATCTGGGCTTTGAACTCGGTGTCGACGGCTAGCAGGAGCAGATCGCCCAGGCCGCCGTACGACACGATCGCGCCGATCGTCGTCAGCGCGACCGTCGACACGGTCGCCACCCGCAGCCCGGCCATGATCACCGGCAGCGCGAGCGGAAGCTCGACCTTTAGCAGCAGCCGGGTGGGGCCGTAGCCCAGCCCACGGGCGGACTCCAAGACCTCGTCGGGGACGGACCGCAGGCCTACCAGCACGTTGCGGACGAGGATCGTCAACGTGTAGAGCGCGAGACCGATGATGACCGTCGTCGCCGATATCCCGGTCAGGGGGAGCAGCAACGAGAACAAGGCCAGCGACGGGATCGTGTAGATGACGGTCGTGCCGCCCACGACGCTGGACTCGAGGCGTCGGTATCTTCGGGCCAGCAGCCCGAGCGGAATTGCGAACAGCAGCCCAGCGGTAACCGAGACGACGGTGATCCACACATGCTCGATCAGTTGGCTGGTCAGCTCGGGGCGGTAGTCGATCCAGTACTGCCCGCAGACCCATTCGTTCGTGATGGCCGTGTAGCAGTTGTCGGCGATATCGTCCACGGAGCGCGGTCGAACGGCGGCAAGTACAGTCACATCATGGACGGTACCGAAGATCTTATGATCCGGCTGCAGGGCGTCGGCAAGACCTACGCCGGCGACACCGTCGCTGTGCAGGAGCTGGATCTGGATGTTCCGCGAGGCGAGCTCGTCACTCTCGTCGGCCCGTCAGGCTGCGGCAAGTCCACCACGCTGAAGATGATCAACCGCCTCATCCAGCCCACTGCTGGGCGCATCGAGCTCGACGGCGAGGACGTCACCGAGGTCAACGCCGTCGAGCTTCGCCGGCGCATCGGCTACGTCATCCAGCAGATCGGGCTGTTCCCGCATCTGACCGTCCGGGCCAACGTCGCCACGCTGCCGAAGCTGCTCGGCTGGGACAAGCGACGCACGGGCGAACGTGTCGAGGAGCTCCTCGACACGATGGGGCTCGACACCGCCAGCTTCGCCGACCGCTACCCGCACCAGCTCTCCGGCGGTCAGCGCCAGCGGGTGGGGGTGGCG
>JACCUS010000348.1 GCA_013811715.1 Nocardioidaceae bacterium | reverse complement strand
AGTTCCAGCCGTTTGGGCGGCAACAGTCCGACCCAGGTCGGATTGTTGCTGTGGCAAGACCGTCAGCTCCTGAGCGCTTGGAGGCGTTCGATGGCGTCGTCGAGCACGTCGTCCCGCTTGCAGAACGTCCAGCGCACCAAGGGCCTTCCGGCCTGCTTGTCGTCGTAGAAGACCTGGTGGGGGATGGCCACCACGCCGCATCTCTGCGGCAGACGCAGGCAGAAGTCGAGCCCGTCGTCGTACCCGAGCGGCCTGATGTCGGTGGTCACGAAGTAGGTGCCCTGCGGGACGAAGACCTCGAAGCCGACGTCGGCGAGCCCGGTGCACAGCCGGTCGCGCTTGGGCTGCAGGTCGTCCTTGATCCCGCGGTAGAAGCCGTCGCCGAGGGCAAGCGCCTGTGCGATCGCCGGTTGCAGGGGAGCGCCGGAGGTGTAGGTCATGAACTGTTTGGCCGTCATGACGGCGCGCACCAGGTCGGCGGGCCCGGTGACCCACCCGACCTTCCAGCCGGTGAACGAGAACGTCTTCCCGCCGCTGGAGATGGTAAGGGTGCGCTCGCGCATCCCGTCGTACGTCGCCAGCGGGCAGTGCATGTGTCCGTCGAAGGTGAGGTGCTCGTAGACCTCGTCGGTGATGACCAGCAGGTCGTGCTCGCAGGCCACCTCGACGACGGCGCGTCTCTCGTCGTCGTCGAGCACCGTCCCGGTGGGGTTGTGCGGGCTGTTGACCAGCAGCGTCGTCGTACGCGGGGTGACCGCGGCGCGGAGGGCATCGGGGTCGAGCCGGAAGTCCGGGGCGCGCAGGGTGACGGGCCTGCGGACCCCGCCAGCCATCGCGATGCCGGCCGCGTAGGAGTCGTAGTACGGCTCCAGCGCGACGACCTCGTCGCCCGGTTCGACCAGCGCGAGCAGCGACGCCGCGACGGCCTCCGTCGCGCCGGTCGTCACTAGCACCTCGGCGTCCGGGTCGACATCGAGGCCGTAGAACCGGCGCTGATGGTCGGCGATTGCCCGACGCAGTTCCGGCACTCCGTATCCAGGCGCGTACTGGTTGCGGCCCGTGCGGAGCGCCTCGACCGCCGCCTCGACGACCTCAGGGGGACCGTCGACGTCGGGGAACCCCTGGCCGAGGTTGACTGACCCGGTCCGCGTGGCCAACGCCGACATCTCGGCGAAGATGGTGGTGCCGAGCCCGTGCAGCCGCGACGCCAGTCTTGGCGAATCCACCGAACCCTCCCAGCGGTCGTCGTTACAGTTGGGCCGAGATGAACGATACGACGACGCGAGTCGAGGACGAACCCGCCAGCCCCACGACTCCGCCTGCCAGGCAGCGCAGGCTCGGGCGTCGCATCGGGCTGGCCGCCGCCTTCGTCTTGATCCTGTCAGGTGTGGCGATGCTGGGCTACGTCGGCTGGCAGTACTACGGCACTGACATCGTCGCTCAGAACAGGCAGGCAGACCTGCGGGAGACGATCAAGGCGCAGTGGCAGCATCCGACGGTCGGTGCGGTCCTTGGCCCGGAGGCGGCCGCGCCGGCGCTGGGCAGCGCGGCGTCGCTCATGCGCATCCCCCGCTTCGGCGCCGACTACGAGGTGCCTCTGATCGAGGGCGTCCGGGACGAGGATCTGGAGCTGGGCATCGGGCACTTCCCCGGGACGGGCCCGGGTCAGATCGGCAACTTCGCGCTGGCCGGACACCGGGTGACGAACGGGGAGCCGTTCCGCGGGCTGCCCGACCTGCGGCCCGGCGACGAGGTCATCATCGAGACGGCCGAGGCGACGTACACCTACGTGCTCGACACCGATCCCAACGACCTGGTGGTGCCGTTCACCGACACCTGGGTGATCGAGCCGGTGCCGATCGCCCCCGAAGGTCAGGCGCCGCCGGGGATGCCGACGTTCGCCTCCACCGAACCCACGAAGGCGATCATCACGCTGACCTCGAGCTCGGAGATCTTCCACACCGACGACCGGATGATCGCCTTCGGCCATCTCGTCGACACCACCCCCAAGTAGCCGCCGCCGCTCCCCTCACCTCACCTGCCCTTACCGACCGACCAGCCGACCAGTGCGACCCTTGGGATTTGCCTTGTATACAAGCCTCCTGGCCTGTATACAAGGCAAATCTGCCTTGCACACTATGGGTTTGCCTTGCAAACGGCGTTCGGGCTGTGACGGCATGGCAGCTGCGGCTCGATAGGCTCACTGGATGACTGATCGGGACCAGCTGCTAGACCACATCAAGAAGAAGGCCGTGGTTCACGGCCGGGTGACGCTGACCTCCGGGCAGACAGCGGACTCCTACGTCGACTTGCGTAGGGTGACGCTCGACGGTGTGGCTGCCCCGCTGGTCGGCCGGGTGATGCGCGAGGCGACCGCCGATCTCCAGTACGACGCGGTGGGCGGTCTCACGCTCGGAGCCGATCCCGTCGCCGCGGCCATGCTCCACGCGGCCGCACAGGACGGTGACGAGCTAGACGCCTTCGTCGTACGCAAGGCAGGCAAGGCCCACGGCCTGCAGCGCCGGGTCGAGGGACCCGATGTCACCGGACGTAGGGTGCTCGCCGTCGAGGACACCTCGACGACCGGAGGCTCGGTGATGGCGGCAGTCGACGCGCTGCGCGAAGCCGGAGCGGACGTGGTGGCTGTCGCGGTGATCGTCGACCGCGGCGCCCGCGCCGCCGTCGAGGCCACCGGCATGGCGTACTTGGCCGCGTACGAGCTCGAGGAGCTGGAGTTGACCTGAGGCGCTTAGGCTCAGGCGCCGCGCGGGAGCCGCAGGCCTCGAGCTCGTTGGGCGTGGATCTCCGCCCAGAGTCGTCGGCTGGCACGCTGGAAGCTGCCGGGTTCGACGTCCGGCCATACGATTCTTGACATCCCGTGTCCCTGGCCGCGCACCTTGTCCTCGCGTTGCTTCTCTTTCCACACGATCTCGCTGGGAGTGACCAGTCGGCCTCGAGAGTCGAACTGCTCCTGGTACTTCACCCGCCCGTCGGTCTCGAAGACGTGGTCGAGGGCGGGTGAGTAGAAGTCGACCACGGCGTAACCGCCGCCGGGGAAGTCGATACGCCATTGCAGCTCGAGGTCGGCGATCCCCATGTTCGTGAGCAGGATGCGGCCCAACGTCTCCAGGGGGTTCTCGGCGCGGCCGTCGGCGTCTTGCGCGACCGCCAGGATGATCGGGCCACGAGGCTGGGTGGTCATGGCCGCGGCCCGGGCGAGCATCTCCTGGTGGGACGCCCCCTCGTGGAGGGCGGCATCAGCGGCAACCAGACCAGTTCGGTATCCGAACTCCCGACTCAGGTCGGCGACTGTCTGAATCGGGTCCGCGAGAAGCAGGCCGTCACGCCTCATCACCCGGGACAAGTCGAGGTCGGAGAGGTGGTGCATGATGCCGGACTGGACCCTGAAGGACTGGCCAGGCCCGAGGCGGGTCACGTGCGAAAGGCCATCCGCCACACCGTACAGCGGAAGGAGGAGGAGCCTCGCTGAGGAGCTGTGGCTCAACACGGTGTTGTCGTTGCAGACGAGCAGCGCTGCCCGATCGCGTAGCAGCCAGCGTCCGCCCTCGTCGAGGCTTTCCCACAGGTCGCGGGTCGTGTAGGTGCCATAGCGGACGCGGACCCATTCGCCGCGGGGCCGGGTCAGGCTGTCGAACTCGCGGGGCGTGTAGCCGCGCGCGATGGCCTGACGGCGAGCGAAGACGCCGCCCTGTGTGGCGAAGAGGCCTGCGAGTCCGGATCTCATGCCGACAAGCCTGTCGCTGGGTGCCACCTCAAAACGAGCCGCGG
>JACCUS010000340.1 GCA_013811715.1 Nocardioidaceae bacterium | reverse complement strand
CCTTCACGGACTCGGGTCGAGTCGACGGCGCTCTGCTGGGCGACGAGCACGAACGGCCGGTCGGGGTGCCGCCCGGCGTGGACGTCGGCCTCGGCTTGGGCGACCTGTCTCAACGTGCCACCCACGTGCACGGTCCCCGCACCTTGGACGCGGGGGTCGTTCCATGGCACCGGCCCGTCGAGCAGGTAGTCGACCTTGTATGTCGCGGTGCCGTATCGCCACCGTGCCAGGGCTCGGGCGTACCTGTCCGGCAGTTCGTCCCCCGCGATGGCGAGCACCTGGCGAGGGGTCAGGTCCAGCAGCACCAGATCAGCGGGGCGGACCTGGGCCAGGTCGCGCACCTCGACCCCGGTCCGCACCGTTCCGCCGTGCTCGGTCAGATCGGCCACCAGCGCGTCGGCGATCGCTTGCGACCCAGAGTGGGCGACTGGCCATCCGGTCGCATGGCCGGCCGCTCCGAAGAGGATCCCGACGGCGGCTGTCAGCGGCCGGCTCAGCGGCAACACAGCGTGGGCGGCGGCACCTGCGAAAAGTGCCCGGGCAGATTCGTCGCGGAAGGCCGCGGAGGCCAGGGCAGCGGCGGGCCACGCCCCGCGGGCCCCGAAGCCGGCCATGGCCAGCGGGTGCGCCGGGATCCGCAGCAGCGGGCCGAGGACGCCGGGCACCACCTTGTCCCAGTTGCGCACCACGCCTGCGTGCAGCGCTGCCCACGCCTGACCGTCACGGCCCAGCCCGGCGCGGGTGGCGGCCAGCGAACGTTCAAGGAGAGCGGCCGGTCGACCCTCCAGTGGGTGGGCCATCGGAATCTGCGGATGCACCCACTCCAGCCCGTGCCGGTGCAGCCCGAGTCGGTTGAACACCGGACTGGCAGCCCCGAACGGGTGCACCCCAGAGCCGAGGTCGGTGACGGCGTCAGGGGCAAGCAGCCGCGCCGAGCGGGTGGCGCCGCCGAGGGTGTTCGCGGCTTCCCAGACCGTGACCTTCAGCCCCGCGCGGGCCAGCACCACAGCCGCGGCCAACCCGTTTGGCCCCGATCCGACAACCGCGGCGGTGCCCTCCATGGCCGGCTCACCTGCCTTCCACTTGCACGACCCGCGCGCCGTGTTCGTGACCTTCCAGATCGTCTCCTCGAGGTCTCTCCGCGGGCAGCTCCCCTGGTTGGTGCTCTGGGTGTCGGGCGAAGAGCCGGGCTGTCGGTCCAGTCCCGTTCAGGAGCTGGCCCGGGGGTCCGACCTCGGCCACGCGGCCGTTGATCAGGCACCAGATCTGGTCGGCACGCTGGGCGAGCTCACGACGGTGGGTGACGACCAGGGCGGTGCCGTGGTGGTCGGCCAGGACACGGTCCACGACCCCTGCGGCGTCGCGGTCGAGGTGCGCCTCGGCCTCGTCCAGCACCAGCACGGCCGGGCGTCCCAGGGCCGCGCGGGCGATCGTCAGCCGGGCGCGCTGCCCAGCCGACAGCCGTGAGCCGCCCTCGCCGACGTCGCTGCGCCATCCATCGGGCAAGTCGTCTGCGACGGCCTGCAGCTCGCACAGCGCGGCCACGCGGGCGACCTCGTCCTCGTCGCAGCGGGGCAGCCGGTAGCGGACGTTGCGGTCCATGCTGCCGCGCAACAGCGGCAGGTCTGGGCCGGCAAGACCGACCGCCTTGCGTACCGAGGACAGCGATCGGGTGCGCAGGTCCTGGTCGTCGATACGAACCTGACCCTCGTCGGGGTCTACCATCCGGGACGCCAACGCCACCAGCGTGGACTTGCCGGCACCGTTGGGGCCCACGACGGCGATGGTCTGGCCGGCAGCGGCGTGCAGGTTCACCCCGCATAGCGCCTCCCCCAGAACGACATCTCGCAGTTGCACCTCTCCACCCCGGACGTCGAGCGCGGGCGCGCCCGGTGGGTCGGCGAGCGGGGACATGTCAAGGAACCGAGTCGCCGCCTCTCTGGCGACGCGCGCGCCGGCGGCGTACTCCGCGACCCTTCCGAGGTCGCGCAGGTGACCGGCCAGCAACCCTGCGATGCTGACGGCGGCGACCACTGCGCCAGGTGAGGCCCTTCCGGCTCGCACCTCGATCGCGCCGACCAGCAGTACCGACACTGCGCACAGGGCCGCAGTGCCCTCCGCGACGGCGCGGGACACCCCGGTGGCGCCAGCGCGGGACACCATGGCGTCGGCCACGCGGCTGCTCTTGCGCTTGACCCGCTTGCCTTCCCGCCTCTCCTGGCCGGAGGCCTGCAAGACGGCGATCTGGGTGAGCCGCTCGGTGACCTCCCCGGTCAGGCGCGACTGGTGACGCCGGGCGTGCCGGGTCTTGCGCATCAGCCGTGGCGAGGCGGCCCAGGTGGCCAGGCCGCCGGCGAGCAGCACCCCGCCGACGGTTGCACCCAAGGCCACGTTGATCACCATCAGCAGCAGCGTGGACAACCCGACAGCGAGGCCGCCGACGAGGAGCCGTGCGAGACCCAGGCTGACCCAGGATCGTAGCGCCGCGATGTCGCCGACAAACCGCATCAGCATGCTTCCCCGGCTGCGCCGCCCGAGCTCACGGGCGGGCACGCGGGTGAGGTGGGTGAACAGGGTTTCGCGGACCTCCACGACATAGCGCTGTCCGAGCAGCTCAGCAACCGGGCGCTCCACACCGCGCAGGACAGCCGTCAACAAGACCCCTACTCCGAGCCCGGCCGCGATCGGCACAGCGACCGAGGCTGTCACGGTTCCGGTGTTGGTCACCAGCAGCTCGAAACCCCGCTCCACCAACAGGCCGATGGTGATGGCGGCGACCGCCTGCCCGACCCCGATGCCGACCAAGATGCCGAACAGGCCCAGCCGAGCCCGCGACAGTGGACGGGGGAGCATTCAGACCGCCTGTGTCAAGGTGGCGTGGGCCAGGTCGAGCTCGACTGCGGGGTCCGGGTCGGGAAGGTCTTGGGCGCCGCGAACGGGCCTGTCGCGCAGGAGGTCCTCGTACAGCGCACGGGCTTCGTCGGCAGCTCCGAGCCGCTCGAGCCCCCACACCTGCAGCCCGGTGGCGGCTTCGGCCTCCCGGGTCGCCAACGGGGAGGAAGACAGCACACCGGACAGGGCCACCGGCGTCATGCCGTGCCGCTGCAGCCAGTCGCTGCCCGCACGCGCGCCCAGCGCGTCGGAGGCGGCGAACAGCAAGGCGTCGACCCGGTCCGCGAAAAGCGCGCTTCGCAGCAGCGCTGCGGTCTCCTGCTGATACACCCCATCGGCAACCTCGATCACGATCGCCTCGCATCCGTCGCCGGCGAGTCGATCGGTGAGCTCGGTGAAGACCCGGAGCACCTCCTCCACGCCGACCCGGTAGGTGGAGGGCAGCCCCGCGAAGGTGAAGTCGTAGACGGGAAAGGCACCGGCGTCCAGCAGGAGCCAGACGTCACCCCCGGCACCGGTCCCAGTGACCTTCGCCGCCCCCACCCGTACACCCGCCTGCCGTAGTCCGCGCGCCAGGTGCGCGGCCGTCGCGGTCTTGCCAGCGTTCATCGACGCCCCCACCACCGCCACCGTGACTGGTCGGTTCCGGGGCAGGCCCTTGGGCCCGGGCGGCAACACGCCGTGGCGCAGGTTGAGGCGTAGTCCGGCCTCATCGACCAGTAGGCCGACAGGCGTCAAGGTCGTCGCATCGGACATCTTTCCGTGTGCGGCCTGCACCTTGGACGCGACGCCCCCGGCAGCGACCAACTCGCACGGTCCCAGGTCTGCGGGGATGGTCCCCTCGAACTGGTCGGGGGCGTAGCGGTCGCCATAGGCGACGACCACCTCATCGCCAGGAAACAAAGTCGCTCGTCGCCCGTCCCGCTGCTCGATCCTGGTGTGTTGCCCGATCAGGTCAACCGAGGCGAGCACCAAGTCACCCACACGAGGCGCCGCTTCCGTCAGCAGTGCACGGGCTGCGCCGACATCCACGTGGCGAGTCGTGTAGGCCCTCTTCGCTCGTTCGAGACGGCCAGGGCCAAGCAGGGTCTGACTCGCGTTCGGTGCGGGCAGAGGCATGAGAGTTCCTCCAGGGATGCGGAACATTGCGCTAGAAGTCAACCTACGCGATCAAGATGAGTCCGAGATGAGAGAAAGATGACGGTCTTCACATCCGAGGTGCGCGGTCGATGAACGGCGTACGACGCCTGGGCCAACGCTCACCCCCCAACGTCCGCGGACAGGGCGGACGGCGCCGCCCGTACCCATAGCGAGGGGGATACAGTCGTGTGCACCCGCTGGAGGGAAGGGGAACGCATGGCGACGACGGACCCACCGCCCTTCACGGTGGTGCGACCGGGCGAGGGATTCGCCGCGGAGCTCGGCTCGATCGGGGTGGACTTCAAGTTGTGGGGCCAAGACACCGGGGAAGCCGTCTCGGTGGTGGAGCACCCCTTCCCGGTCGGGGCCCTGGTACTGCCCCACCTGCACACGCGCGAGGACGAATACTCGATTGTCACGCAGGGAGAGATCGGCTTCCGGTCGGGCGACAAGGAGGTCGTCCTCGGACCTGGGGGCTACATCACGAAGCCACGCGGCGAGATGCACGCCATGTGGAACGCGGGTGGCGTCCCCGCCAGGATGATCGAGATCATCAGTCCGGCCGGGTTCGAGCACTTCTTCCGAGAGTTGTCCGACCTGCTGGCCGCCGGTCCGCCGGAACCCGAGCAGATTGCAACCCTCGCCGATAGCGACGGTCTGCGGTTCGGCGAGCCGGAGTGGCTGCCCGAGGTCATCTCCCGTTACGGTCTGACACCTTCGCGTCGAGCCCCCTGACGCCGCAGCGCGGTCGCACCGAGCCGAGGGCCGCTGCCGGCGCTCTCTCCGGCGGACTGAGGACACACAAAGAGGCGACCCCAACT
>JACCUS010000332.1 GCA_013811715.1 Nocardioidaceae bacterium | reverse complement strand
TCAACTTGGTGGGTACGACGCTTCGGCCGTGGCGGCACCAGCGCTGTGCGGCAAGCCGTCGTCGACGAAGAGCTCGTAGTCCGAAGCCTGCGACACGTAAACGTGTCCTGCGGACTGCAGCCCGGTGGGCTGTTCGAGGGTCCCCGCGGCGATCCCGATCGTCTGTCGCTCCGGCGCGTCCCAGAACAGGCTTGCGCCACATCGGGAGCAGAAGCCCCGTCGGGGGCGAGGGCCGTCCCCGATCACGGTGAACCACCGGACCGATTCGGGCGCGCTGATGGTGACATCGCCGCGGCTTGCAGAGGTCATGGCGGCGGCGTGACCGTGCCAGCGGCGGCAGTCGGCGCAGTGACAGATGAGCACGTCCCGCAGCGGCCCCCGCACGACGTACTTGACTTCTCCGCACAGGCAGCCCCCCGCGGCCCGGACATCGGTTCCCGTCATGTCGGGAGGGTAGCGCCCTCGGCTCAACCGGGTTCAGCGGCTTCCCCAGGCGGGTGGTCCGGGGGATCCCTGCAGCCCCTCCACTATGCGCGGCTCGCTCGACAGATCGGTGGGAGCGACCCATAGCCTCTTCTCGCCGCTGTCGTCTTCGGCCAGGTAGGTGAGGCTCGACCCATCCGGTGACCAGGTGGGGGCGGTGACCGCCGCCCCCTGCTGCATCCAAGGGCGTTCGTTGCCTTGCTGGCCGATCGTCCAGATGTCGCCCAGATACTTCTGCTCCCGGCCCCGCAGGAAGAGAACGATGCCGGGGGCCGACCAGTCGGCGTAGGTGTCCGACGCCCCACCTTGGCCCGAAGTGACGGGTTCTGCCGGGCCGCCAGTCACGCTCACCGACTCGAGGCTGTACGGCTCGGACTCGGTGTCGCCCGCCTGGGAGTAGATGATGCGGTCGTCCGCAGTCCACGTCACCCCGGTCACGGGTGGTCCGGAGGTCTCCACCTCGGCGATGAGCTGCCCGTCCAGACCCACCACGAACAGGCCGAACGGTTTGCCCTCCTCGGTCACGCAGATTATCGCCAACCGATCGCCGCTCGGGTTGAATGCGGGGCGGGAGCCGTAGGTGCACGCGCCGTCGTCGCTGAAGAGCGGGTGCGGGTCCCCGCCGTCCGCGGCCATTACGTAGGGTTCAATCGTCATCGGGAACGTCGGTGACTTCAGGTAGACGATCGTCCGCCGATCCGGCGAGATGGTGGGGAGGCGATCCGTCGGGCCATCGGTCAGCTGGGTGCGGGTACCGGTCTCGACGTCGATGGAAACGATCCGCGAGTTGCCGTCCTCGGCCGTCTCCGCGACCACGACTGCCGAATCCGGCACGGCGGCGACCTCGTTCGTCCCCGGGTCGGACCCACCGGGATTGGACTGAGCGTCGGGTTCGTCATCGTTGGCCCACACCACGGCGCCGGCGATGATGGCGCCCACCACGGCGACCGCTCCCACGAGCAAGACGATCTTCCCCCGGCGTGAACGACCCCGTTCCTCGTGGCCGTACTGCTCGTACGGCGACGTGACTGGCGGCGCGGGGATCCTCGCGGTCCGGTCCGCGGCAGCGGCGGGTGTGGCGGCCGAAGTGGGACTGGGGATCCCGGTGGGGCTGGCGAGCGAAGCACTTGTAGGGACTGTGCCCTGGACATCTTGGGCCGCTACCGGGTCCGCCAGGGTGCCTCCCCCCGGGTGTCCTGTCATCGGCGAGGCGTGGGAGGTCTCGTAGCGCCTCACCTCGGCGGCGTCGACCTTGCCGACGGCGTACCCGAGCAGGGCGCAGGCCCAGCGGCACCCGACGATGTCGGCGCCGCCACGCTCCCGGGCCAGCAGCGCCCCGGCTGCCTCGACGGCGGCACGCGGCTCCGCTCCGCTCTCGATCATGCCGATCATCCGCCGATAGGCGTCGAGCCGGACGGCATCGACGAGCACATTGATGTCACCCGTGGTCGCGTCGCCTTCGTCGAGGAAGTCGTCGAGCACCGCACGGAACGTGTCCGCGTCTTCGAACACCTTCGCACCAAGAGTGGAACGCAAGGCGTACAGACGTTCGTGCAGCTGCACGGCCGACCCCCTTCCAGGGCGCACTTCCAGGTCAAGAGTAGGGCGAACGAAGCTGGTGTGGAGCGGATTTTCCGCAAATGGCCACGGCCTGCCCCCGGCCGCACGCCCCATCCTGAGTTCGGTGTCTCAACCTCGACGACTTCGATGACGAGTCAGATCCACTCGACGAGCCACATCCGGTCGTTCCACGCCTCGTTGCTGAGCAGCTGGTTTGCCAGGATCGGGTAGAAGTAGGCGAAGTTCGCCGCCACCGCCAGCACGAAGACGCCGGCCGCCAGCACCCCCACCAGCCGTCGGGGGTACGTCGACTCGGACTTGCCGAGGACCTTGCCCAACACCAGCGTCACGGCGATGACGGTGAAGGGGATTATCGCGATGGCGTAGTAGAAGAAGATGGGCCGGTCGTCGTACCTGAACCAGGGCAGCCAGGTGGTCAGCACTCCCACGATCGGGATGCCGAACCGCCAGTCCCGCCGGCTCAGCCAGTAGCCCAGCCCGACGAACAGGGCGATCACGCCGCCCCACCACAGCACCGGCGTGCCGATGGCGAGCACCTGCTTGACGCACTCCTGACCCTCGGGGCACTCCGGCACCGCCTCACTGTCCCCCGAGACCGAGGCGATGCCCAGCGGGCGGTTGATCAGCAACCAGCCGCCGGGGTCGGACTGGAAGGGGTGGGTGGCCTCCCTGATGTAGTCGCCGGTGTGGAACATGTAGACCTCTTTGTGGTAGTTCCACAAGATGTTGAGGTCATGGGCGACGTGCCCGACCGGGTTGCCGGGGTTGTCGTCGACCGAACTCCACGTCCAGTCGTTGCCATCCACCGCATGGCCGAACTCGTCCTCGTACAGCTCGGCATGGGTCAAGAAGCCCATCCACGACACCACATACACCACCAACGCCACTCCGACGATCGAGAAGAAGCCGGGGATCGCGTCGGCGACGAACGACTTGGCGACCGCCCACCGCACCCCCATCGAACGCCGCATGCCGCAGTCCCACGCCCAGGCCAACAGCCCGAAGCCGGCGATCACGAACAGCGCGTTCCACTTCACCCCGACGGCCAGCCCGAAGCAGACCCCGGCGCCGATCCGCCACGGCCGGAACAGCAGGCCCCGGACCGGTCCGAAGCCACGCCTCGAGACATCGAGCAACGGCTCGCGGCGGCGCGCCATCCGCACCCTGGCCCAGTCCCGGTCCGCCACCAGACACGCGACCGCGCACAGCAGCCAGAAGGCCATGAAGATGTCGAGCAGCGCGATCCGCGACATCACGAAGTGCAGGCCGTCGAAGGCGAGCAGCAGCCCGGCGGCGCAGCCGAGCAGGGTCGAGCCCGTCAGTCGCCGTACCAGCCGGCACATCACCAAGACCATCAGCGTCCCCACCAGCGCCGCCGAGAAGCGCCAGCCCAGCGCGTTCATCCCGAACAGCCACTCGCCGAACGCGATCATCCACTTGCCGACCTCGGGGTGCACCACCATGCTGACCGGGTCGGCGAAGATCCCCTCGGTGGAGCCGGAGTTGATGATCTTGTCGGCTTCGCTCTCGTCGGTCTCGGAGTCGTTGATGAAGGTCACCGCGTGCTGCTTGACCAGCAGCGAGTAGGCGTCCTTGGCGTAATAGGTCTCGTCGAAGGTGATGTCGGGGGGACTCGTCAGGCTCCAGAACTGGAGCAACCCGGCGAAGAATGTGACGATCAGCGGCGCCAGCCAGCCCCACTTCGGGTCGCTGCGATAGTGCAGCGGGGTCAGCCGCCGCCGCATCCGAGGCAGCGCCTCCCCGTCGACCGTGCGTCCGAGCAGAGCCACGGCATCGGGTTGGCGAAGCTCAGGCTCGCTCGTCGGAGCCGTCGTCGTGGTCGCCACGGAGTCATCGTACGTTCATAATGCGGTCATGACGTTGGTGCTGGCGGCCACCCCGATCGGGCGCATCGAGGACGCCTCGCCGCGGCTGGCCACCGAGCTGGCGGCCGCCGACGTGGTGGCGGCCGAGGACACCCGACGGCTGCAGCGGCTGGCGTCGCGGCTGGGCGTGGAGCTGCGCGGCCGAGTCGTGTCGTACTTCGAGGGCAACGAGGTCGGCCGGACGCCGATGCTGCTCGACGCCCTCCAAGCCGGGCGGCGCGTCGTCCTCGTCACCGACGCCGGCATGCCCAGCGTCTCCGACCCGGGGTACCGGCTGGTGGCCGCCGCCGTCGAGGCTGAGGTCGAGGTGACGGTGGTGCCCGGCCCCTCCGCCGTGCTGGCGGCCCTCGCGGTGTCGGGGCTGCCGGTCGACCGGTTCTGCTTCGAGGGCTTCCTGCCCCGCAAGGCAGGCGAGCGCTCGCGGCGGCTGACGGAGCTGGCCGGCGAAACCCGCACGATGGTGTTCTTCGAGGCGCCGCGCCGGACCGCCGAGTCGCTCGCCGCCATGGCGGCGGCCTTCGGCGCAGAGCGGGCGGCCACCGTGTGCCGCGAGCTGACCAAGACCCATGAGGAGGTACGACGGGGGCGCCTCGACGAGCTGGCCGCCTGGGCGGTCGACGGCGTCCGAGGCGAGATCACCGTCGTCGTCGGCGGAGCCGCGCCGGTCGGCGCTGAGGAGCCCGACCCGGAACGGCTCCGTGAGCTGGTCGAGACCCACGTGCTGGGTGGCGCCTCCCGTCGGGACGCGGTCGCCGCCGTCGTACGAGAGACCGGGCTGGCGAGACGGGTCGTCTACGAGGCGGCTCACCGCTGACCCCGCCCACTCGGCAAATGGCGTGGACGACGCCCATAGGATTGCGGGCATGAGCAAAGTCCTGTCCGCTGTCGCCTGGCCGTACGCCAACGGCCCGCGCCACATCGGCCACGTGGCCGGATTCGGTGTGCCGTCGGACGTCTTCAGTCGGTACATGCGGATGGCCGGACACGAGGTGCTCATGGTCAGCGGCACCGACGAGCACGGCACCCCCATCCTCGTTGCGGCCGAGGCCGCCGACATTGCGCCGCGCGCGCTCGCCGACAAGAACAACCGGTTCATCGTCGAGGATCTCGTCGCGCTCGGGCTCTCCTACGATCTCTTCACCCGCACCACGACACGCAACCACTACGCCGTGGTGCAGGAGATGTTCCTGACTGTGCATCGCAACGGCTACATGGTGGAGCAGACCACCAAGGGCGCGATCTCGCCGTCGACGGGTCGCACCCTCCCAGACCGCTACATCGAGGGCACGTGCCCGATCTGCGGGTACGAGGGGGCACGCGGGGACCAGTGCGACAACTGTGGAAACCAGCTCGACGCGACCGACCTCATCGACCCGGTGAGCAAGATCAACGGCGAGACGCCCCAGTTCGTCGAGAGCCAGCAGTTCTTCCTCGACCTCCCGGCCCTGGCTGAGGCGTTGGGGGAGTGGCTCGACGAGCGCGCGGCGTCCGGCACCTGGCGTCCCAACGTGATCCGCTTCAGCCAGAACATCCTGGCGGACATCAAGCCGCGCGCGATGACCCGCGACATCGACTGGGGCATCCCGATCCCACTCGACGGCTGGCGTGACCAGCCGACCAAGCGGCTCTACGTCTGGTTCGACGCGGTCATCGGCTACCTGTCAGCGTCGATCGAGTGGGCGCGAAGACGAGGCGACCCCGACAGTTGGCGCGCGTGGTGGAACAACCCCGACGCCCGGGCCTATTACTTCATGGGGAAGGACAACATCGTCTTCCACGCGCAGATCTGGCCGGCCGAGTTGTTGGCGTACAACGGTCTGGGCAGTCGCGGCGGCGAGCCGGGCGAGTACGGCGACCTGCAGCTTCCGACCGAGGTGGTCAGCTCGGAGTACCTCACGATGCAGAGCCGGCAGTTCTCTACCAGCCGCAGCGTGGTCATCTACGTGCGCGACATGCTGGAGCGCTACCAGGCCGACGCGCTGCGCTACTTCATCTGTGCGGCCGGACCGGAGACGTCGGACAGCGACTTCACGTGGGCGGAATTCGTGCGCCGTACAAATGGCGAGCTCGTCGCGGGCTGGGGCAACCTCGTCAACCGCACCGCCACGATGATCCACAAGGGCTTCGGCGAGGTCCCGACGGCGGGAGAGCTGACCGATGTCGATATGTCGCTGCTCGATCTGGTGGAGGCGAGCTTCGACACCGTCGGGGGTCCGCTTGGGAGGCACCGGTTCCGCCAGGCCATCGCAGAGGCGATGCGCACGGTCGGCGAGGTCAACAAGTACGTCACGGAGCAAGAGCCCTACAAGCTCAAAGACGCCAGTCAGCGTGACCGCCTCGCGACCATCCTCCACGTCACAGCGCAGGCCGTGAGCGACTGCAACACGCTGCTCGCGCCGTTCCTCCCGCATGCAGCCAACCGGGTGCACCGCGTCCTCGGAGGCGAGGGCGAGTTTGTCCCGATGCCCAGGATCGAGGAGGTCGAGGACCTCGACAGCGGTCAGCCCTACCCGATCATCACCGGCGACTACACCCCGACGCCGTCGTGGGGACGCCACCCGATCGTCGCGGGGACGCCGATAGCGAAGCCGATCCCGGTCTTCACCAAGCTCGACGCCACCGTCGTCGACGAGGAGTTGGCCCGGCTCGGCCTCGTGGCCGGGGCGCAGGCGTGACCTCGTCGCCTTCCGCCGATCCGCAGCAGCCACGGCCGATGCGATCGCGTGTGAACGCCGAGTTCGGCGGTCAGCGCAACGTGACGCGGCCGCCGCTGCCGGAGCCGCTTCCGGCGCCCGTGGTCGACAACCACTGCCACCTCGACATCGAGGACGGCGACTCCTGGCTAGACCCGGAGACGGCCCTTGAGCTGTCGACCAGCGTGGGCGTGGACCGGATCGTGCAGGTCGGATGCGACCTGCCCGGCGCCGCCTGGGCGATCAGGACCGCCGAGGAGCACGACGCGATCGTGGCTGCCGTCGCCGTACACCCGAACGAGGCGCCTCGGCTCGCCGCCGACGGACGCCTGGACGATGGACTGGCCGAGATCGAACGGCTCGTCGCGTCGAGCCACCGCGTGCGGGCGGTCGGCGAGACGGGGCTGGACTACTTCCGCACCGGGCCGGAGGGCGTCGACGCGCAGCGCCGGTCGTTCGCCGCCCACATCGCGCTGGCACACCGCCACGGCAAGACGTTGGTGATCCATGACCGAGACGCCCACGACGACGTACTCGCGATGCTCGACGAGCACGGGATGCCCGAGCGGACCGTGCTGCACTGCTTCTCCGGTGATGCCGACTTCGCGCGCAGGTGTCTCGACCGGGGCGCGTACCTCTCCTTCGCCGGCACGGTGACGTTCAAGAACGCCCAGCCCCTGCGAAACGCGCTCGTCGTGACGCCGCTCGACAAGATCCTGGTGGAGACCGACGCGCCGTTCTTGACGCCGATGCCACACCGCGGACGGCCCAACGCGTCGTACCTGGTGCCGACGACGGTGCGGGCGATGGCCGAGGTGCGCGGGGAAGACCTGGTGACGCTGTGTACGGCGATCAGCGCCAACACCGATGCCGCGTTCGGAGGGGCCTGGGGTGGTTCGCGATGACGGGGAGCGGTGGCGGCCGATAGCGGCTGGGCGGGCCGTGACCTGTTAGTGACACTTCTGTGATTGAAGTGAGTCCTGTCACGCCTGAGGCGGGGGCCGCCGGATTTTCTTGCCTCCAGGCCATTCTTCTGGCAAGTTCGTGCACTTGTGGCCGGAAGCAGGCGGTGCACGAGGGATGCCCGCGTGCACCGAAGCACACCTGCGAACCGGAGACTTACAAGAGTTCGGAGCATTGTGACGAAGAAGATCGCACTCGCGATTTTGTCCGCCACCCTCACTGTGGCCCTCGTGGTCGGCGCCGTGGCGTTTGCCGCCGCCCGCAAGACCGTGACGGTTTCGGTCGACGGCAAGGAGACCACGGTCCAGACCTTCGGCGGCACCGTCGAAGAGGTCC
>JACCUS010000294.1 GCA_013811715.1 Nocardioidaceae bacterium | reverse complement strand
ATCTCCGGCGGTTGCGCAGTTTCCATGTCGACCATTACATCAGATCAGTTTGATGCAGTGCAAGTCGATGTAAGACAACGCGGCCGGCGCCGGTCCGCCTGCTGGGACTACGGGTGTTGGGGCAATTTCCCCAAGAGTGGTGGCGAGGGGGACTCACCAACTGTTCGTGGGGAAGCTGCACCGCCGTCGTAGCCGGCATGGGGCAACCTCCTCAGGGTCCTCACGTCATGCCATGCTGCTCTTGACTTACAACTCGGCCGGCGCTCTCGAGCGAGCACCGAAGTGCTTGGAGAGTCGAGCAGACCCCGAGGTTGTCAACTGGCGCGCGCTGGCTGCGGGGTCGGACGATCGCGGAGTTCGCGCGGGCGTGATCCAGCGGCCCGGCCGAGGATCCGACCTAGCCAGCTTTGCTCGGAGCGGATCGTCCATGCCCGACGAGACGGTCAACGGGTCCTGTACACGATCATCGACCCGTGCGGCCCGGCCTCATGGACCTCGGCGCCTGCCTGGTCGATCAGCGGCGATAGTCGCTCCCGCTAGGTGCCGGGCCGTTGCTTCTGGCCGGAGTTGAGTAGCTCGATCACCTCGGCGATGCGGGCGGACCGGACCTCGGAGCGACGCTTGGTGCCGTCGATCCAGCGCAGGTAGGCGTTGCGGTAGAACTGGGCGAGGGACTCGAAGAACGACCCGGCGGCGGGGTCGGCGTCGAGCGCCGCACGGATGTCGGGTGCGAGGTCGTCGCGCTGCGGTCCCTCGGGTGTGAGCACGACCGTGACCTGGTCGCCGGGGGCGATCCCGCAGTCGCGACGCCAGGCCGGGCCGAGCAGGATCCCGTAGCCATCGCCGAGGGGCTCGATGACGGCGCGCACACCCATGCCGTTCACCGTGCCGGCAACGTGGTGCTCGGGACGCTTCCCCCACGCGTTGTCGGGGTCGAACGGGACGGGGACGAGAACGCGTCGCCTCCGGTCCTTCGCCACGATCGCCGTGTAGGTCCGTGATCGGTCCACCATCGAGGAGGATCCTCGCACCACCGCTGCAGGGGCGGCGCGATGGCCGGTTAGGGCTCCGGGGTCGCCGGCGACAGGGTGCCGGCCCGGTTGAGTCCGAGTGCGCCGGCAGCGAGGAGCAGGACGCCGCCGGCCCAATAGACGGCGGTGATGCCGTACCGGTCGGCAGCGACCCCGCCGAAGCCGATGCTGACCAGGCGGCCGGTCTGCCAGACGACGTCATAGAACGCGAACACCCGACCGCGGAGCCGGTCGGGCACTGTCATCTGCAGCACGGAGTTGTAGGTGACGTTGCCCGTGCTGGTCCCGACCCCGTAGAGCGCCAACGCTCCCAGGGCGACCCCGAAGCTCGAGACCGTCGCAAGCACGAGGTCCACGACGCCGCGCAGCAGGTACGGGCCGAATAGCAAGGACGGTCGACGCACATCGACAACGAACCGCTGCAGGACCAGGGGTCCGAGGCCGGCGCCGACGCCGATCGCCCCGAGCAGCAGACCGAACTTCCCGGCGCCGATGTCGAGGTGCTCCTCGGCCAGGACGACCAACAACGCCGAGGTCGCACCGGCGGACAAGGCGGCGAGACCTTGCACGCCGGCCAGGGTTCCGAGGAAGCGGCTGGCGGTGATGGTGCGTAGGCCCTCGGCGATGTCGCTGAGGTGTTTGGTCGCTGCCCGGGCGGGTCTGGCCCCGATCGGAAGGCCTCGCAGCAGGGCGGCCGACACCAGGAACGACACGGCGTTGATGCCGAAGGCCGGTCCGGGACCAGCGAGGGCGACAAGCGCGCCGGCCATGGGTGCCAACGCGATCTGGGAGATCACCGCACCGGACCACACCGCCGAGTTGGCGCCGACGATCTCGTCGTCGGCGACGAGATCGGGCAGGGCGCTGGCCGCGGCCGGGTTGAAGAACACGCTGAACGCCGACAACAAGAACGCCGACAGGTAGACGACGGCCAGCTCCTCATGGAACAGCACCAGACCTGAGGCCACCAGAGCGCGACCCAGATCCGCGCCGATCATGACCCGTCGGCGCGACGACCGGTCAACGACGGCGCCGGCGACGAACCCCAGCAGCACGACCGGCACGATCTCGAAGGCGACCACCCCGGCCACCCGGACTCCGGAGCCGGTTAGCTGGTACACGAGGATCACCAGGGCGACCGAGTTGAAGGTGTCGCCCCACCGCGAGATCGTCTGGGC
>JACCUS010000067.1 GCA_013811715.1 Nocardioidaceae bacterium | reverse complement strand
CCATGACCCGCCAGACGTCGGAAGCTGGAGCCGTACTAACTTCGAGGGGTGATGTCGGCCGATGACCAACGCGTCGCGCTGGTGACCGGTGCCGGCCGGGGCATCGGCCGAGCGGTGGCCACGCAGTTGAGCGCTGCCGGTTTCCGGGTCGCCATCACCGCGCGCGGCAAGCGTGACCTCGACGAGACGGCCGCGGCATGCTCCGCACCGGTCAGCGTCATCCCTCTCGACATCACCGGCCCAGCCGCGGTGGACCGGCTGTTCGACACGGTCGAGCAGGAGTGGGGTCGGGTCGAGGTGCTGGTCGCCAACGCCGGCGCGGGCGTCTCCGCGCGGGTGCAGCACACCACCGACCAGGACTGGCAGCAGATGCTCGACCTCAACCTCACCGCGCCCTTTCGTTGCATGCGGCGGGCCATCCCGAGCATGGTCGCTGCAGGCTCCGGCCGCATCGTGGTCATCGCGTCGGTCGCGGCGAAAGCCGGTGAGCCGTACATCGCTGCGTACACCGCGAGCAAACACGGCGTCCTCGGGCTGGTGCGCTCGGCCGCGGCCGAGCTTGCGCAGACTGGGGTCACGGTCAACGCGGTGTGTCCGGGGTACGTCGACACGCCCATGACCGATGCGACCGTCGACGGGATCGCCGCAAGGACCGGCCGTAGCGCGGCGGAGGCGCGGACGATCATCGAGCGCAAGCAGCCGACCGGCCGGCTGGTGACGGTCGACGAGGTGGCCGCGGCGGTCTGCTTCTGTGTCGCCAACGGCTCGGTGACAGGTCAGGGGATCAACGTCGACGGTGGCGCGGTGCAGTCGTGAGCGTCGAGCGGGTCAACCCGGCGTCGCTTAGCAGGCCGAGCGGCTTCTCGCACGCGACCGTCGCCGAGGGGCGGCTGGTCTCGCTCGCTGGTCAGACCGCTCTCGACGGCGCGGGCCGGATCGTGGCAGGCGGCGTGGTGGACCAGTTCGAGCAGGCGCTCGCCAACCTGCTCGAGGCGCTGCGGGCGGCCGGCGGGCGTCCTGATCAGCTCATCAGCCTGACGGTGTACATCGTCGACATGGATGACTACCGCGCCCACGCGAGCGAACTCAGTCAGGTATGGCGCCGGCTCGTCGGCGCCGACTACCCGGCGATGGCCGGCGTCGGGGTGGCCCGGCTTTGGGACGCCGAAGCCGTGGTCGAGGTGCAGGGGCAGGCAGTCATCTGATCTGCTCCACGCGACGGTGGGCGGGCTGGTTGAGCCGGTCGCGCAGGGCGAAGAACACGTCGGCCGCCAGTGCGCCCCGCCAGTCGAGTGGAAGCACGTCGTCGCCCTCAACCCGCCCCCGAACTGAGCGTGTTGATCATCGGCAAGCCCTTAGCCCGGCGTGTAGGCCTCGTACGGCGTGTGCGGCCGTTGGAAGCAACCTCTCAAGGCGGGGAACCTTTCTGAAGCCCCAAGGCGTCCTAGAGGTAGGCGATGCTTGGGAGGCGGGATGAGGTCGGAGGCCGACTTTGCGTCTTACATGAGCGCACGCTGGGCACGACTGGTTCGTGCGGGTTTGCTTCTGGGCTGTTCTCCACCCGAGGCTGAGGACCTGGTGCAGTCAACGTTGCTGCGTTGCTACGTGTCCTGGGACAAGGTCTCCGCTTCTAGCGACCGAGACGCTTACGTGTACCGCGCACTCATGAACACGCACGCGCAGAGCCGCCGTCGACGGTGGTGGAGGAGCGAGCAGCCCTCCGACGATGAGTTCCCCGACGTCGGAGATGATCTGACCGATGTCGCAGATCAGGTGACTAGCCAGCAGATGCTCCGTGTGGCCTTGGGTCGACTTCCGGTTCCGTATCGACAGGTGGTGGTGCTGCGCTACTACGCGGATCTCACCGAGCAACAGGTTGCCCACGTGCTGGATATTCCTGTCGGCACGGTGAAGAGCCGCACAAGCCGTGGACTGGCGCAGCTCTTGGCCAGTCTTGAGACCTCATCCCAACAGAAGGAGTCTTCCGATGAGCGACGATAGGATACGAGCGCTGCTCGTTGAATGCACGGATGACATGCCCGTCGGACCGCCCCCTGATCTGGCCGAGTTCCGCGCCGCCGCGCGGAACTCCGGCCGAGTCAAAGTGGCGGCGCTCGGAGGTCTGGCTGCGGTGTTCGGCGCCGCCGTGACGGCAGGAGTGACCCTCCTGTACGACGAGAACGAGGGTGGTGGGCGTGTCACCCCAGCAGCAACCACGGACACCTCTTCCAGCGCGGGTGAGGATCCGGTGCCTACCTCACTCACATGCACGGGGCCGGAGCAGGTCGCAATTCTGGAGAACTGGGCCGACCTGCCATCTCCTTCCAGGGAGACTGCTCAGGAGATTGCCGACGGAGTAGCCGACGAGAGCAAGGGTGAGAGGGCCGTCGTCGCCGAGAACGACGGGAACGAAGCAACTGCAGTGATTCTCAGAGCGGACGGAACGGCTCACACGAGCCTGGGGCTCCGGTACGACAGCGCGAACGGATGGCGGATAGACGGCTTCGCTTCCTGCGCTGGTCAGCGGGTCCGTCTTTACGAGTAGCCGGTCGGAAGCGGCCGGAGAACGTGATCTCCGGAGACCAGTCCGCGGCCGGCCGTGTGATCCGGTGCGCGCCTCAGCTGACCCGTTACAGGCGGTCATCTGATCTGTTCCACGTGACGGTGGGCGGGCTGGCTGAGCCGGTCGCGCAAGGCGAAGAACAGGTCGGCCGCCCGCGCGCCCCGCCAGTCGGGCGGGAGCACGTCGTCGCTGAGCCCCGGATCGAGGTAGGGCAGCCGCCGCCAGGCGGTCAATGCCCGAACGTAGTCGCGGAACGCCTCCGCCTCAGCGGCCGACCGTCGCCGCTTCCAGCTGGCGAGCACGGGGGAGTAGGAGTGCCAGAAGTCGTCGTACTGGCGCTGCAGCTGTCCCAGATCCCACCAGCGCCGCACCTGGTCTCGCACGTCGCCGAAGGCCAGGTAGTCGGCGCGGAAGAGGTCGACGTACGACGCCAGGCCGTCGCGCTCGAGCACGTCGCGGGTCTCGGCGAGCAGATGTGCGGGCGCCACCCACACGCCGGCGGCCACGGTGCCGAAGCCCAGCCAGGTCAGCCGGGACCGCAGCGTGTGGCGCTGCTGTCGCTGCGACTCAGGGACACTGAAGACCGCGAGCAGCCAGCCGTCGCCAGGCCGGGCGCGGGGGCGCTCGAAGATGCGCCGGTCGCCTTGGTCGAGCATGGCGCGAGCCTGCTGGGACAGCCCGTACCCGGCGACGCCGTCCACCCTCTCGGCCGCCAGGATCCCGCTGCGCTTCAACCGGGAGACCGACGACCGCACCGCCGGCTCGTCGACCTCGAGCTCGGCCAGCAGCTCTATGAGGGACGACACGCTGAGCCAGCCGCCCTCCTCGCGCGCGTATAGTCCGTAGACCGTCACGATCAGCTGTTGCGGCGCCTTGACTGCCGTCACGGAGAGAGAATACTTGGATCGGCAGCCGCCCACTCCAGGAGGGGAATTGATGCAGCTCACACCGTCGGCCCACGTCGACACGTTCTGCCGCGACAACCTCCCGCCGGACGAGGCGTTGCCGGAGTTCCGGTTCGACCTTCC
>JACCUS010000285.1 GCA_013811715.1 Nocardioidaceae bacterium | reverse complement strand
GGTCCAGGCCTGCCTGCACCGAGTTGTCGACGGGACGGTGCTCATTCATGTGGTATTCCTAGCCTCGGGAACAGGAGCGGCGGGTGCGAAGGCATCAACACGGTCTCCGCACTTCGTTGGTTGCGCGGGCGGCGTCGGCCAGCTCCCCCAGGTGCCGGGTCAGCTCCTCGAGCACCTCTGGTACGAGTCGGTAATAGGTGAACCGGCCGCACGGCTCGGAGTCGACAAGACCGGCCCGGCGCAATACTTTCAAGTGGTGGGAGACGGTTGTCTGCTTCGCGCCGGTCTCCTCCACGATGTGGCACGTGCACAACTGCTCTCGCGCCAGCAGCGCGACGACCTGCGTACGCAGCGGGTCGGAGAAGACACCTAGCCTCGTATCAACCTCAACCGCTGCAAACGACATGAGTTGATGGAACATGCCGGAACTGCTGCTGTCAAACCAGGCGGCGAAGTTGACCTGCACAGTTCGCTCTTCGTTCATCTTTCGGCAGATGCCGAAAGCCGCTCCCATCACATGAGATGTCCTGCGCGGGCCCTGTGCGTCAGGCTGGGGTGAGACACCTCCACTGAGTTCCTTCCCTTGCACGGGGTGAGAAGCGAGACGTACACGATGACGATGACCAGCACTGATGTGGCCACCGATGATGGGGTCATGGGACCTCGAGCAGATCGACCGAAGCGGCGTAGTTTCACCGCCGAGTACAAGACACGGATCTTGGCCGAGTACGAGGCCGCGGACCGTGGCGTGCGGGGCACGATCCTGCGCCGTGAGGGCCTGTATTCCTCCCACATCATCGAGTGGCGCAAGGCCGCACGGGCCGGTGCTGCGGCGGGCCTGGGGCCGGCGTCGCGGGACCGACGTGACCGGGAGATCGAGGTGTTGCGGGCTCGAGCGGAGAAGGCCGAGGCCGAGCTAGCCCGGTCGCGGGCGGCGCTGGACCTGATGGGAAAGGCACACGCGCTCTTGGAGACGGTCTCCGAGAGCGCGGAGCCACCGACGCAGTCGAAGCGGTGATCATCCCGCTGGTCGATCAGCTCGCCGCGCTGACCAGCGTCGCGGTCGCGTGTGCCCTGCTGGGTCGTGCTCGTGCCAGCCACTACCGCGCCCAGAAAGAGACCGAGCGACGTGCAGCGCTGCGGTTCGGGCCCCAGCCGGCGCCCGTGCGCCCGACGCGGCCGACGCCGCCGAACGCGTTGAGCACGGCTGAGCGTCAGCGGGTGCTGGCGGTGTTGACCGAGGCCCGGTTCGCTGACAAGGCCGTCGCCCAGACGTGGGCGACGCTGCTGGATGAGGGCACCTACCTGTGCTCGATGTCCACGATGCACCGGGTTCTGCGCGCCCACGGCCTGGCCGGTGAGCGCCGCGCCCAGGCCACCCATCGACCACGGAAGAGACCCGAGCTCCTCGCCACCAAACCGGGCCAGGTCTGGTCCTGGGACATCACGAAGCTCCGTGGCCCCACCCGCGGCCTCTACTACGACCTCTACGTCGTGATCGACATCTACTCCCGCTACGTCGTGGCCTGGACCATCGCGGCACGTGAGGACTCCGAGATCGCCAAGACGATGCTCGAAGAAGCCATGGGTGTCCACGGGATCCCCGAGGCGATCCACGCCGACCGGGGCACCTCGATGACCTCCAAACCCGTCGCGCAACTCCTGGTGGACCTCGGCGTGACCAAGTCCCATTCGCGTCCGCACGTCAGCAACGACAACCCCTACAGCGAAGCGGCGTTCAAGACCTTGAAGTACGCCCCGGTCTTCCCCACCAACTTCGGGTCGCTCCAAGACGCCCGGGCGTTCTGCGAGGAATTCTTCACCTACTACAACCACGACCACCGTCATTCCGGGATCGGGCTTCACACGCCGGCCTCGGTCCACTACGGCACCGCGACCCAGATCCGCGCCCAGCGCCAGGTCACCCTCGATGCGGCCTACGCCGCCAATCCCGGACGGTTCACCCGCCAACGGCCCGAGGCACCGAAACTGCCCACTGCCGCCTGGATCAATCAGCCCTCACAAGAGGCCCTCATACAGACCGCCTGAACGAACCTGTCTCGCCAGCCTTGACATCTTCCGCAACCGCCGGGCTCCGTCGCCGAGGCCGGCCGAGTCGATCGGCTCCCGCCCGTCCCTTTTGCTGTCGATGACCGCGCACGTCAGCACGCTGTCGTTGCTCCAGGACCGACGATTGACCGACCCACAGGTGAACCACACGTCGTCGACGATGCACACCTTCGCGTGCACGCGCGCAATGCTGCGTTCGCCCTCGGGTGCGAACGGGAAGCGTGGGCGCTTCGCCCCGTAGGTCCGCAGCACCTGGACGGCATGCGGCCCTGCCTCGGGAGGGTCCGGAAACCGTTCGGTCAGCGGTTTCGGGTGGCGCGGCATCCGGGCCCTTCGCTGGATGAACATTCGGTACGGCGTCCGCTGGTCAAGCGGCGTCGGGTCGTCCCGCCGCTCGACGAACGTCCGCAGCAAGTCCCCAACGACAGGACCGCAGAGCTCGAGCGCCACGTCGTGCCAGGGAGCCCGGTCGCCGTACCGCGGGTCCATCGGCTGCTGCTGGGGGT
>JACCUS010000282.1 GCA_013811715.1 Nocardioidaceae bacterium | reverse complement strand
TTGGGGAAGCGCGGCGATGGCTGCGAGGACGGCGGCCATCTGGCGCTCGCTGTCCACGCGTCGTACGACCCGATCGGCCATGTCGTCACCGTCAGGTGCTGCCCCTTCGTGCGGCACCCGACGCAAGACGCGGGTCAGTCGGCGGGCCGACGAGGCAGTGCGCCGGAAGCGGTAGTTGTAGACGGCGTCGGCATGGCGGTCGAACAGGGCAGCCAGGGCCGCGCTGCTCCCCCGCCTCATCTCGTCGAAGAGCAGCGAGTCCGAAGAGTCGAGACCCTGCGTCGCCATGGGCGTCCCCTCGAGTGGCTTCACACCTGGTTATGTCCGCAGCCCGCCACGAGTTCCCGAATCACGTCGACAACTTCTATTGATCTCGAGTGGAGGGCTGCTGTCCTGACTGGAACATGTTCCCCGACCTTGGTCTCTCCTCATCGAGCGGCGTCCGTCAAGATGGGGCATGACCAGATATGGCGCGCAGTTCGGCCCGGACTTCACGTTCCTCGGGGTGCCTCCGGTCGATCTCGAAGACACCACTGCCCTGGCTGCCGCCGACGTCGTCATCATCGGAGCGCCCTTCGATGGCGGCACTTCGCACCGACCGGGCACGCGGTTCGGCCCGATGGCGATCAGGCAGGCGTGCTATCTGGGCATGGATGGGTCGCGGCCGCATCTGGCGTTGCGCGTGGATGCGCTGCGGGACGTGACCGTCGTCGACGCCGGCGATATCGAGATGGCTCCCGGAGAGATTCAGCGCTCGCTCGCCGCCCTCGAGGATGCCGTCTTCGCGGTCTCATCGGCCGGCGCCGTCCCTCTGGTGCTCGGCGGCGACCACTCGATTGCGCTGCCGGATGCGACCGGGGTTGCCCGCCAGCACGGATTCGGCAAGGTCTCGATGATCCACTTCGACGCGCATGCGGACACGGGAGACATCGAGTTCGGCTCCCTGTACGGACACGGCCAACCCATGCGTCGGCTGATCGAGTCAGGCGCACTGCGCGGTGACCGGTTCCTTCAGCTGGGTCTGCGCGGCTACTGGCCAGGCCCCGAGACGCTGCAGTGGATGGCTGAGCGACAGATGCGGTCGTACGAGATGACGGAGATCGTGTCCCGCGGCCTGGAGAGCTGCCTTGACGAAGCGTTCGAACTCGCCCTCGACGAGTGTGACGGCGTCTTCTTGTCCGTCGACATCGACGTGTGCGACCCGGGCCATGCGCCGGGCACCGGGACTCCCGAGCCGGGTGGTTTGACGGCTCGTGAGCTGCTCGACGCCGTGCGCCGCATCTGTGTCGAGCTGCCTGTCGTGGGTGTGGATGTCGTCGAGGTCTCGCCGCCGTACGACTCTGCTGAGATCACGGCCTTCCTCGCCAACCGCGTGGTCCTCGAAGCGCTTTCGGGTATGGCGGTGCGCAAGAACGGGATCACCCATGATCCGGCTGGCCCCTTGCTCGAGGGACGATGACGCTCCCCTACTTGGCCGGCGATCGCTGAGGCGACGAGAAGCGCGGACGGCTCGACTCGAGCCATCAGTGAGTTAGCCGTTTCACGACGGAAACCGCAGCGATATCTCTCTCCGACTAGCGAGATCGACTACCACCGGCTAGTTTGACGGCAGCGGGGCTCACCCAGTCCTGGCCCGATTGCGACCTCCCGAGAGGCACGGATGACCACCACCACCCTGAAAAACCTGATCAACGGCGAGCTCGTGGACAGTGCAGAGGGGCGCACGAGCCCGCTGATCAACCCGGCCACCGGCGAACAGTACGGCGAGGCCGCCATGTCGGGCGCTGAGGATGTCGACCGGGCGTATGCCGCGGCCGACAAGGCGTTCGAGAGCTGGCGCGACGCCACCCCGTCGGAGCGTCAGCGTGCTCTACTCAAGCTGGCCGACGCGATGGAAGAACGTGCGGCGGAGTTCGTCAGGGTCGAGAGCGAGAACACCGGCAAGCCGGTTGCGCTCACGATGAGCGAGGAGCTGCCTCCCGCCATCGACCAGGTGAGGTTCTTCGCCGGGGCGGCTCGCGTGCTCGAGGGTCGGTCGGCGGGGGAGTACATGAGCGGCCACACGTCATACATCCGCCGAGAGCCTATCGGCGTCGTGGGTCAGGTGACGCCGTGGAACTACCCGCTGATGATGGCGATCTGGAAGATCGCCCCAGCGCTGGCGGCCGGCAACACCCTCGTGATCAAGCCGTCAGACACCACGCCAGCGTCGACGGTGCTGCTCGGCGAGCTGTGCAACGAGTTCTTCCCGCCCGGCGTGGTCAACGTCGTGACGGGTGATCGCGACACCGGGCGCGCGCTGGTCGAGCACAGGATTCCGCAGATGGTGTCGATCACCGGCTCGGTCCGCGCCGGTATGGAGGTGGCCGCCTCAGCGGCCAAGGACCTGAAGAAGGCGCACCTCGAGCTCGGCGGCAAGGCGCCGGTCGTCGTCTTCGATGATGCCGACGTCGAGGCTGCGGCGGAGGCAATCGCGGTCGCCGGCTATTTCAACGCCGGCCAAGACTGCACCTCGGCGACCCGTGTGCTCGCCGGTCCCGGCATCCACAACGACTTCGTCGCGGCGCTGACCGAGCAGGCAAGGAACACCAAGACCGGGCAGCCGGATGATGACGAGGTGCTCTACGGACCGGTCAACAACGCGAACCAGCTCGACCGGGTCAGCGGCTTCATCGAGCGGCTGCCGGACCACGCCCAGCTGCAGGCTGGCGGGTCTCGAGTCGGTGACACGGGCTACTTCTTCTCGCCGACCGTCGTCTCCGGCCTGCGTCAAGACGACGAGGCCATCCAGGACGAGATCTTCGGCCCGGTCATCACTGTGCAGCAGTTCTCCGATGAGGATGAGGCGGCCCGCTGGGCCAACGGCGTCGAGTACGGCCTCGCCAGCAGTGTCTGGACCAAGGACCACGGTCGGGCGATGCGGATGGCTCGCCGTCTCGACTTCGGGTGTGTCTGGATCAACACCCACATCCCGATCGTCGCCGAGATGCCGCACGGGGGCTTCAAACACTCCGGCTACGGCAAGGACCTGTCCATGTACGGCCTGGAGGACTACACGCGGATCAAGCACGTCATGTCCTACATCGGCGAGTGACGGACACGCCCTGATGAGGATCCTGCTGGCCGGCGCCGGTGGCGTCGGCGGGGCCTTCGCGGCCATCGCGGCACGCCGTGACTTCTTCGAGAGCGTGGTGGTCGCCGACTACGACCTGGCTCGGGCGGAGCGCGCCGCAGCGGCTGACGACCGGTTCTCCGCGGCGCAGCTCGACGCGTCCGACACCGACGCGGTGACCGCGCTCTGCCGCGCCCACGGCATCACCCACCTGATGAACGCCGTCGATCCCGTCTTCGACATGCCGCTCTTCGAGGGGGCGCTGGCCGCCGGCGCCGACTACCTCGACATGGCCATGTCGCTCTCCCGCCCGCACCCCGAGACGCCGTACGAGACCCCCGGGGTCAAGCTCGGCGACGAGCAGTTCGCCCGGGCCGGGGACTGGGAGGCGGCCGGCCGGCTCGCCCTGGTCGGCATCGGTGTCGAGCCCGGCCTGTCCGACGTCTTCGCCCGCTACGCCGCGGACCACCTGTTCTCGGAGATCGACGAGCTCGGCACCCGCGACGGCGCCAACCTCGTGGTGCGCGACGAGACCGGTGCGGAGGTCTTCGCGCCGTCGTTCTCGATGTGGACCACGATCGAGGAGTGCCTGAACCCGCCGGTGGTGTGGCAGGACGGCGGGTGGCACACCACCGCGCCCTTCAGCGAGCCCGAGGTCTTCGACTTCCCCGCAGGCATCGGCCCGGTGGAGTGCGTCAACGTCGAGCACGAGGAGGTGCTCCTGATGCCGCGCTGGGTCGACTGCCGGCGGGCGACGTTCAAGTACGGCCTGGGCGAGGAGATGATCACCATCCTCCGCACCCTGCACACCCTGGGCCTCGACTCGACCGAGAAGGTCCGGGTCAAGGGCGTCGAGGTATCCCCGCGCGACGTGGTCGCCGCCTGCCTGCCCGACCCCGCGACCATCGGCCCGCTGATGACGGGCAAGACCTGCGCCGGTCTCTGGGTGACCGGCACCGGCACCGACGGCGAGCCGCGCTCCACCTACCTCTACCACGTGGTCGACAACGAGTGGACGATGCGCGAGTACGGCCACCAGTGCGTGGTCTGGCAGACCGCTGTCAACCCCGTCGTCGCCCTGGAGCTGCTCGCCCGCGGCACCTGGAGCGGCGCCGGCGTGCTGGGCCCGGAGGCCTTCGACGCGGTGCCGTTCCTGGACCTGCTCACCGAGTACGGCGCCCCCTGGGCCGTCCAGGAGCTCACCCCCTAGCTGCCCCGCGGGAGGCGCGCCGGCCTGCATCGCGACCGGGACCTCGCGCAGCTTCGTGCGGCTGACTCGCCGAGCTGGCCGGTCACGTGGGTGCCGCGGGGGTCCAGCGTCACCCCGTCACCGGGCCGGGGCCGCGAGGGCCGGGGAGGCCGTGGTGAGGACGAGCAGCGCGGTGAGGCACCGAGCAGCGTGGGACGAAGGGCGGGGCGGCGTACGGGCACGGGGTGCGACCTCTCAGCGCGGTGACGGAGCGCGCAGCCCGTCGGTCCCGGGTGAACGCCCGACCAGCGCTGGACGACCGGTCAGAAGGCGTGGGCCATCAGGTCGCCGAACAGCGCGTGCTCGTCGACGTCGAGCCCCCGGCGCCCGGAACCACGCGCACACGTTCGTGCAGTCCCGCATCAGGTAGTCCGCGCCGTTCAGGTTGCCGACCAGGTCGACCACCTGGGGCAGGTCGATCACGACCAGGCGGTCACCCGCGGCCAGCAGGTTGTAGGCCGACAGGTCGCCGTGCACCAGCCCGGCGTGGACGAGCGTGGTCATCACCTCGCGCAGCTGCTCGTAGTAGGACGCCAGCTGGGCGGGACCCGGCCGTGCCTGCGCGAGCCGCGGCGCCGTCACCGGGCCGTCCTCGGCGTCCACCGT
>JACCUS010000278.1 GCA_013811715.1 Nocardioidaceae bacterium | reverse complement strand
CTGTTGGGGTCGTCGTCCGCCGACTAC
Organism: Nocardioidaceae bacterium; assembly: GCA_013811715.1. Classification (GTDB taxonomy): domain Bacteria; phylum Actinomycetota; class Actinomycetes; order Propionibacteriales; family Nocardioidaceae; genus JACCUS01. The sequence goes on along the minus strand of JACCUS010000278.1, from coordinate 5,558 downwards.
TCGGCCGGGACGGGGGCCGTCGAAGAGGCGGCGGTGTCAGACGAACGTCCACCGGGACTGCTGGAGAACAACACCTTCGTCGACGCCGGCGCCAGCGACTTCGTCGACACCCGGTCAGACGCGCTGTCGACGTTCGCGCTCGACGTGGACACCGGCTCGTACTCCGTCGGCCGCACCCTGCTGCAGCAGGGCCATCTCCCACCCCCGGCATCGATTCGTCCGGAGGAGTGGGTGAACGCGTTCGAGTACGGCGACCCGCCGCCGACCGAGTCCGACCTCGCTGTGCAGGTCGACGAGGGCCTGGCGCCCACCACGTCCGATGGCACCCAGCTGATCCGGGTCGGCGTACAGGCTCGTGAGGTGACCGAGCAGGACAGGCCCCCGGTGGCGCTGACACTGGTGGTCGACACGTCGGGGTCGATGGACATCCGCGAGCGGCTGGGCCTGGTGAAGTCCTCGCTCGCCCTGCTCGCCAAGCACCCGCGCCCCGACGACACGATCGCTGTGGTGACGTACGAGGACAACGCCAAGCCGCTGCTCGAACCGACCCCGGTCAGCGACACCGAGACCATCCTCGGCGCCATCGACGGCCTCCGGCCCGGCGGCAGCACCAACCTGGAGGCCGGCCTGCGGCTGGGCTACAAGAAGGCGCGCGAGGCCTACCGCGACGACGCGATCAATGCCGTTGTGCTCGCGTCGGACGGGGTGGCCAACGTGGGCACGACCGGGCCGCACGCCATCACGAAGCGGATCGCCGAGGCGGGGGCGGAAGGCATCCATCTGGTGACGGTCGGCTACGGCATGGGCAACTACAACGACCACCTGATGGAGCAGCTCGCCGACCAGGGCGACGGCTTCTACAGCTATGTCGACACGTTCGCGGAGGCGGAGCGGCTCTTCGTGACAGACCTGTCCGGCACGCTGACGACGGTCGCGTACGACGCCAAGGTGCAGGTGGAGTTCGACCCCGCCGCGGTGGCGTCGTACCGGCTGATCGGCTATGACAACCGGGCGATCGCCGACGAGGACTTCGAGTCCGACGACGTGGACGCCGGCGAGATCGGGGCCGGGCACGACGTGACGGCGCTGTACGAGGTGCAGCCGGCGGAGGGAGCCGAGCCGGGCACCGAGGTGGGCGCCGTGACGGTGCGCTGGCAGTCCGAGGCGACCGGCCAGATCGAGGAGCAGACGGTCGCCCTGGCGGTCGCGGACCCGTCGGCCGAGCCGACCGACCAGCTGGCACTGGCGAGCACGGTGGCCGACTTCGCCCAGTTCCTCAAGGGCGCCGAGCCGGTGCGCGAGCGTGGCGTGACCCTCGACCAGCTCGCCCACCGGGCGGGTGCTCTGCAAGCGCAGGGAGTGGACGGCGCGGTCGAGCTGAGCCGGCTGATCGAGCTGGCGCAACGGGTCAGGTAGGAGCCGCGGGATCACGGGGCTGCTGCGGCTCCTACCGCCTGATGGTCAGCGCTATCGGCAGGTGGTCGGACGCGAGCGAGTCGTCCACGTCAAGGCCTGACGTGGAGAGCCCCGGCGAGACGAAGACGTGGTCGCGCTGGCTCGTGGGATCGTCAGCGGGATACGTCGGGGTCGGTCGCCAGCGGCGCAGCCCGTCCTCCAGCACCGTCAGCAGCGGTGCCAGCCGGCCGTCGGTGGGCTCGAGGTTGAAGTCGCCGGCGAGTACGACGTCCCGGCCGCTCTCACGATGACCCTCGACCACGTCGGCCACGGCCACGACCTGCCGTTTGGCGACGCCCGCGGACCCGAGGTGCAGGTGGGTGGTGACCACAGCGAGATCAGGCCCGCCGGGGATGTCCAGCACGGCGGACAGTGTGGCCGCTCTCATCGGTACGCCGGCTCGCGGCAACGGCGTCACCTGCACGTCGGCGAACGGCACTCGCGTCAGGATCGCCTCACCCATCAGCTCGTCGGTGCTGGGACTGAACACGTAGCGCATGTGGACATCGCCGGCGAGCCGCCGCAGCGTGTCGTGCCCGCCGTTGAGGAACCAGCCCCGGTCGACCTCCTGCAGCACGACGACGTCCGGCTCTGCTCGCCGTATCGTCGCGGCGATGCCGGCGGCGTCGAAGCGGCCGTCCGCGGCGATGCCGTAGTGGATGTTGTAGGTCATGACCCGCAGTGGCAGGTCGGTCGCCCTCGGCTTGTCGAGGCTCGGCGCGGTGACGGCCCCGATCACGAACGTGGCCAGCGCCGTGGCTGCTGCGGTGGCCACGCCCACGCCCGTCGTACGACGTGACGTCGCGAGCTCCGCGGACCCGGCAGTGAGTGCCGCCAAGCCGAGGATGACCGCCGCGGCCGGCAGCAGCCACGACGTGCCGAACGGCAGCAGCACATAGTGGCCCGCGTAGTAGCCGCCGGTCAGCAGCCCGAACACGGCGAACCCGGCGACACAGACCCAGCCGCGCAACGCCGGGGTACGACGACCGGCCGAGCGCCCGGCAGCACCGACCACGGCCCCGAGCGCCACCGCAGCGGCGGCTTGGGGCGGCAGCACGCCATCATCACCGGGCCACGTCGCGAACACGGTCGCCACCACCAGCAGCGTCGAACTCGGCCAGGATGCTCGGCTGAGCCCCCCTCGCCAGGCGGCAACCACACCGAGGCACGCCCCGAGCACGACGAGTGGTGCCGCCCATAGGGGTTCGTCGCTCCAGCCCGTGGAGACCCAGGCCCGGCTTGGAGCGGCCGTCAGCAGGCCAGCCAGCGCCGCCGCCGGCCCGATGAAGAAGAAGACGGCCGCGGAGGCGTCCGAGTCGGGGCGGATGAGGTGGCTTCCGACCAACAGGCCGGCCGCCGACAGCGTGACGGCGAGCCACGGCAGCGCTCCCTCCTGCCAGGTGAGGTCCACCGTCCCCAGCACGGTGTGGAGCGTCGTCTGCGCGGCCAGCCCGAGCGCCGCGCCCACCGCCGTACGCCGCGTGGAGGCGCCGATCCTGGCGAGGGCCACGAACCACCCCATCAGCGCCACGACGGCGATGGTCGACGACCACAGCTGCGGCGCACCGCCCGAGGACGCCTGCACCAGCAGCCGGGCGGCGACGACGATGACGGCGGTCAGTGTCAAGCCGAGCGTGGGCCCCGTCAGCCGGCGTACCTGCAAGGTCGTCACGGCGGCGACGCTCAGCAGGCATGCGGCGGCGAGCTCTCTCGGCTGTGCAGAGGCAGTCGCACCGAAGACGATCGACAGCGAAGGCAGCCACACCCGCACCGCGTCGAGGAGCAGGAACATCCCGACCGCGGTGGCGAGCACGGTCGGCCAGCTCGAGTCCCGCGACGCCGCCTCCATGCCTCCCAGTCAACTCGATCTGCCGCCGTGGCGACTGAAGAGCTGTGGAGACGTCCTGGTCGGCGGAACTGGCGGGGCCCAGTCCGTGATCGCCTCGGCGCGGCCCCGGACCTCCACGCAGCTGTCAGGAGCGGGCCGGGGCCATCGAGGTGAGCAGCTCGTCGAGGCGCTCGTAGCCCTCGTTGACGCCGCTCTCCATGCCCGACTCGATCATGGCGTCGCGCGCCTCGACCGACTGGTGGACCGCGCTCGCGCGCAGCCGGGTGCGGCCGTTCCCGAGGTCCTCGAAGGCGAGCGCCTCGAGCGAGACGTGCCCGGGTGCGCCCTCGAACTCGAAGGTCTGGACGATGCCGTCGATCGACGGTGTGCCGTGGAAGACACCGTGGAATCCGTACGCCGCCGTCGGTGTCTCGGTGGATGAAGCGCCACTGACCGCCGTTGCGGACGTCGTACGTGTCGATCTCCGTCGACAGTCGGCGCGGCCCCATCCATTGGGAGAGCAGCTCTGGGTCGGTGTGTGCACGGTAAAGGAGCTCCGGCGGGGCGTCGAACTCGCGGGTGATGATGATTTCCTGCTTCCCGGGCTCGGCGGTGATCTGCGTGCTGGACATGATGGTTCCTCTCTGGTGGTGATCGTCGAGATGGTCAGTGCTTGTCCTTCAGCGCCCCGAGCAGCTCGTCGAGCCGCTCGAAGCTCTCCTCCCAGTACTCGCGGTAACGCGCGAGCCACACGGTGGCGTCCTTGAGCGGCTGGGCCTCGAGGTGGCTGAGACGCGCCGTCGCCTGGCGGGTGCGGGAGACGAGTCCCGCCCGCTCGAGGACCTTGAGGTGCCGCGAGACGGCGGGCTGGGTCATGTCGAACGGTGCGGTGAGCTCACCGACGTTCGCGTCGCCCTCGGCGAGCCGCGCGAGGATGGCGCGGCGTGTCGGGTCTGCGAGGGCGCCGTACACACGGCTGAGCTGATCGACAGGCATCTATAACTACTCTCTTATATAACTGATTAGTGTCAGAGTGCCAGCGCACGCCTGCGTTGTCAAGGGGATGATTCACCCGCCGGCAGACGATCGTCAGCGAGGGCTCAGTCCAGGTCGAAGGCGGCCCCGATGGCACCCGTGAGCTGCGCCTCCTGGTGCGGCAGCAGAAAGCCGAGCTGGCGGCCGAGCGTCTCCGTGGGGACCGTCACGATGTTGTCGCAACTGACGACACTCTCCTGCTCGAGGCCGTTCGCGTGGCCGACCGAGACCTCCGTGGACAGCCCCTTGACGGTGCTCGTGATCGGGGCGACGGTGACGCGCGTCATGTGAGGTCGGACGAGCTCGCGTGTCAAGACCAGCACGGGTCGCGCCTTGTCCAGATGTGCGATGTGGATGGGCCGCATCAGTCGAGGTCGACCGGCGTGCTCGCGGCGTATCGCGCGAGGTCGTCCAGGTCATCGTCGGGCGTTGCCGCGGCGAGGATCCTCGCATCCTGTGCGGCCAGCTCCCGCCGCTGCTCGCGCTCAACGGCTCTGGCGACGACTACCGCGCGGCTGCGGCCCCTCCCGTCCCGGACCATCCGGTCGATGAACTGGACGAGGTCCTCAGGCAGCCGGACCGCAATCTGCTTGGACATCCCATCAGCGTACCAGTTTGGGATCACTGCACATCCCGATACGCAACCAAGTGCGCACGCGCAAAAGCTCAGTGCGTAGGTCCTGACGGTTTATCCATGGTTTATCAGCTTCTGATAAGCCGCGCTGGTGCCCGGGCATACGATGAGCGGGTGTCCGACGACAGCATCGTCCTGACGCAGCTGCTGCGTGATCGGCTACCGATGGCCTTCGCCGACATGCCCGTCCTGGTCGCCTACCTCTTCGGTTCGCATGCGCGTGGCACTTCGACACCACTCAGCGACGTCGACCTAGCGGTCCATCTCGGACAGCAGCCCTCGCTTGACCTCGTTCTCGGCCTGGCCCGGCGGGTCCAGGACACCACCGGCGTCGAAGCCGACCTGACGATGTCGGATGAGGCCCCGCTGCGTCTCGTCCATCGCGTGCTGCGTGACGGCGTCGTCGTGTACTCAGCCGACGAGCCCGCGCGCGTCCGGTTCGAGACGACAATGCGTCCCATCTGTGCCGACTTCGAGATCTTCGCCGAGCCGCTGGACCGCCTTCTGCTCCGGCTGACCGCTCAGGGGCGGCGGTGATGGTGGAACCGGTGCGGTTGCGCTCCCTACTCGACCGCATCGGAACCGAGTTGACGGAACTGCGGTGCC
>JACCUS010000215.1 GCA_013811715.1 Nocardioidaceae bacterium | reverse complement strand
TCCTTGGGGTCGGCGTCACCCAGGGCACCGAGGCCGTCGGCGACCCGGTCCACCGACGCGTCGAACCAGATCGCCGCCGCCGCCTCGGTCCGGATCAGGATGTCCGTCACCCCGTGGTCGTTGGACTGGCCTAGCCACACCCCCTGCGACCGCTCGCCCTGCTCGGCCGCGGCTGCGGCAGCCGCCGGGTCAGCCTCGACGACGACGGCCTCGATGATCGCCTCCAACCGGCCCCACGACAACGAGTGCGCCCACCTGCTCACCCGCCGGTCCACCACCGCCGCCACCTCGACCGAGACGTCCCGGGTGGCCTCGGCCGTCTTCCGGCCGATCCACGGCTTCACCTCACCGGCCTGCACCCGCCCCCACAGAAGCGGCAGCCGGTGCCGCAGATCCAACGCATCGGCCACCAGCTGCCGTGCCGCGTACGCCGACATCGCCAGCTCCGCACCCAGCTCGGCCGGCGCGAACTCGGTCACCTCCGGCGTGCCGTCCCCACCGAACCGGACCAGCTCCTCCATCCCCGGCAGCGGCAGGCCGTCGGGGTCGTCGAGGTGAACATGCAGATCGGCCCAGTGCGCCGCCGCCTCCAACACCAACACCTCGGCCCGGTCCGCGACCGCCCGCACACTGCCCGCGGTCGCCAACGTGGCGTCCGCGTCCAGGCCGGTGAAGTCGATGTCGAACATGACACCGACACTATCGCCACCCACCGACAGAAACCCGAGCCCGTATCCCTTATCCACAAGGCGAATCCCTGAACGCTCCCGCTGATCGCACCTGTAGAGGTCAAGGCGCATACGACAGGTGAATGTCGCCGAGTCAGCGCACCGAGTGACCCGCGTCGGCGAGCGCTCGCTTCACGTCGGAGACGGTCAGCACGCCGAAGTGGAATACGCTCGCCGCCAACACCGCGTTCGCGCCGGCTGCCACCGCCGGCGGGAAGTGCTCGACCCGGCCGGCGCCGCCGCTGGCGATGACCGGGACGGACACGACCCGACGGACCGCCTCGATCAGCTCGACGTCGAACCCGGCCCGCGTGCCGTCGGCGTCCATCGCATTCAGCAGGATCTCCCCCGCCCCGGTGGCGGCACCCCGCCGAGCCCAATCCAGCGCGTCCAGCCTGGTCCCCCGCCGGCCGCCGTGCGTGGTCACCTCGAAACCTGAGGCGACCCCGGCCGCACGTCGCGCGTCCACACTCAGCACCAGCACCTGGCGCCCGAACCGGTTGGCGATCTCGCCGATCACCTCCGGACGCTCGATCGCCGCGGTGTTGACCGCGACCTTGTCCGCCCCGACGCGAAGCAGCACATCGACGTCCTCGACCCGTCGCACCCCTCCACCGACGGTGAGTGGGATGAACACCTGCTCGGCGGTGCGTCGTACGACGTCGAGAACGGTCTCGCGTCGATCTGCCGAAGCGGTGATGTCGAGGAAGGTCAGCTCATCGGCGCCGTCGGCGCCATACTGCTTGGCCAACACGACCGGATCCCCGGCGTCTCGCAACCCGTCGAAGTTGACACCCTTGACCACTCGGCCGTCGTCGACGTCGAGGCAGGGGATCACCCGGATCGCGAGGGTCACGCCGACGCCTCTGACACCGCGACGAGCGCCTCCTCCAGGCTGAAGGCCCCGGTGTACAAGGCCGTCCCGATGATGGCGCCCTCGACCCCGTCGGGCACGAGCGTCGAGATCGCACGCAGGTCGTCGAGGGTCGAGACACCTCCGGACGCGACGACCGGCGCCTCGGTCATGGCGCACACGTCACGCAGCAGCGCGAGGTTCGGGCCCCGCAGCATGCCGTCCTTCTTGACGTCGGTGACGACGTACCGCTCGCATCCGGCTGCGTCGAGACGCTCGAGTACGTCGTACAGGTCGCCGCCGTCACGGGTCCAGCCACGTGCGGCCAGCGTCTTCCCACGGACGTCGAGCCCGATCGCGATGCGATCCCCGTGCCGCGCGATCACCTCGGCGCACCACACTGGATCCTCCAGTGCGGCCGTGCCTATGTTCACCCGGCGACAGCCGGTCGACAGCGCCGCGTGGAGGCTCTGGTCGTCGCGGATGCCACCCGACATCTCAACATCGACGTCGACCGCGGCGACCACCTTGCGCAACAGGTTGCTGTTATGGCCGCGCCGGAAGGCGGCGTCGAGGTCGACCAGATGAACCCATCGGGCGCCGGCCGACTGCCAGCGCAGGGCTGCCTGCACCGGGTCTCCGAAAACACGCTCGCTGGCGGCCACACCCTGCGCCAGCTGCACCGCGCGGCCAGCGGAGACGTCCACGGCAGGCAACAGCTCCAACGGCTCCATGTGAGGAAGCCTACGGGCGGGCGAGACGCGAGCTCGTGCACCGGCCTACGGAGTGGGCTGCCACTCGCGGGGCTCGGGCGGAGGCATCGATGTCTTGGTCAGTGACTTCTGCCACCAGCCGACGTCGCGCCAGTCGCCGTGTTTGTAGCCGACGTGGCGGAACACCCCCACGGCCTCGAAGCCCAGGGCCTCGTGCAGACTGACACTGGCCTGATTCGGCAGGGCGACGCCGGCGAAGAGTGACACGTAGCCCAGCTCAACGACCTCGGTGACCAGCCGTTCATAGAGCAGTCGCCCTGCTCCCTGGGACCGAAACGGCGTGTCGACGTAGACCGCACAGTCTACTGACCATCGGTAGGCGGCGCGCTCCCGATGCGTTGAGGCGAAGGCGTAACCGGCAACGCTTCCCGACATCTCGGCGACCAGCCAAGGCAAGCGTGGCCTGAGCAGCATTCGCCGCGCGATCTCCTCCGAGTCCGGAGCCGACTCCTCGAACGAGGCGGCGGAGTGCTGCACCACCGGCGCGTAGACACGCTGGATCGGCTTCGCATCGGCCGGCGTCGCTGCCCGGACGGTGACGCGGGGCGGTCTCAACCGGCTACCAGGACCGTGATGACTGGCACCGCGAACAGGCTCACCACGAAGACGGCGGCTCGGAGCCCCCAATCCGGCGTGGACACAAACGTCAACAGCTGCACGACGAAGAAGCCGAGCAGCATCAGACCGAAGGTCTTGCGCCGCCTCGAAGCCAACGGGCCGGTGGACCTCGACCACTTCGTCCCGGCCGGCAGGACCCGGGCGAGGCGGTCCCTCACCGCGCGGCGGCGGGCCGTCTCCGCCTCACGCTTCGCCCGTTCGGCAGCGCGCTGGGCAGTCTCGGCCTCACGTTCGGCCCGCCGCCGGGCCCGCTCCTTGCTCACGCCAGCGTGCTCAGCAGGTCGTCGAACAGCGGTGGCTGGTCGACGCCGCTGAGCGTGGTGAAGGCCCGGCTCGACCCATCGGCCCAGGTGACGGTCACGTCGTAGCCGAAGCGGTCACAGCACGGGTCCTTCGGCAGCGGCGTCATCTCCAGCTGCCGCAGTGCTGGGTTGGAGGCGACGTCGAGGACGGCAGCCACCTTCTCCTCGGTGAAGCCTGGCGGCGGCGGTTTCGACGCCGCCACGACCACCCGCACGTAGATCCCGGCGATCCCGCCACTTTGCTCGTACACGACCTTGGTCGCCTCGGTCGCCGGCTCGCTTTCGATGGTGTGCCCCGGCTGCCCGGTATGGCCGGTACGGCCCGGCTCCGCAGGGCTCTGGCCGGTCGACGTGGGCGTGCCGTTGCCAACGCTCGCCACCTCGGGCGTCTCGCCTGCGGCGCAGGCGCCCAGCACAGTCACCACCAGGGTGGCTGTCACTGCTGCTCGGAACGTCGTCATAGCTGTTGGACCCAGTTCGCCAGCAGTTCGGTTCCAGCGTCGCCGGACTTTTCCGGGTGGAACTGGGTGCCCCAAAGCGGCCCGTTCTCTACCGCCGCCACGAAGTCGTCCGACTCGTGCGTCGTCCAGCTCACTCGGGCAGGCCCGGCCCGACCGTTCGTGACCAGCTCCCACCGCCGTGCGCCATAGGAATGCACGAAGTAGAACCGTTCCTGCTCGATGCCGGCAAACATGTGCGAGCCGGCGGCCACCTCGACGGTGTTCCAGCCGATGTGCGGCAGTACGTCGGCGGCCAGCCGCTCCACGACGCCCGGCCACGCACCACACCCGGTGGTCTCGACCCCGTGCTCGACTCCTCCGTCGAAGAGCACCTGGTGGCCGACGCAGATGCCGAGCACCGGTCGGGCACCGGCCAGCCGGCGGTCGATGAGCTCCGGACCGCGCACGCCCCGCAGCCCGTTCATGCAAGATTCGAAGGCGCCGACCCCCGGCACCACCAGACCGTCCGAGCCCAGCGCCGCCGAGTAGTCGGACGTGACCGTGACCGAGGCACCGGCCCGTGCCAGTGCACGCTCAGCCGAACGCAGGTTGCCCGACCCGTAGTCCAACAGCACCACCCGAGCCGTCACAGGCTGCCCTTCGTGCTCGGCACACCGCCCTCGCGGGCGTCGAGAGCGACCGCAGCACGCAGCGCCCGAGCCAGCGCCTTGAACTGTGCCTCGACGATGTGGTGCGGATCGCGGCCACTCAGCACCCTTATGTGTAGGGCGATCGACGCATGAGCGCTGATCGACTCGAAGACGTGGCGGGTCAGCGATCCGACGTACGAACCGCCGATCACGACGTACAGCTGGCCGGCCGGCTCTCCACTGTGCACACAGTAGGGCCGGCCGGAGACGTCAACCGCACACTGCACCAGGGCCTCGTCGAGCGGCACGAGCGCATCGCCGAAGCGGCGGATGCCCACCTTGTCACCGAGTGCCTCGCGCAGCGCCGCGCCGAGGCCGATCGCGACGTCCTCGACCGTGTGATGGGCGTCCACGTGGACGTCGCCCGTCGCCTCGACAGTGAGGTCGAAGAGCCCGTGCCGCGCCAGCGACTCGAGCATGTGGTCGTAGAAAGGCACGCCGGTGGCGATGTCGGCCCGCCCGATGCCGTCGAGGTCGATCTCGACGAGCACCTTCGACTCCTTGGTGGCGCGCTCGAGACGCGCGGTCCTAGCCATCAGCCGGCCACCTCCTGAAGCACCGTAGTCAGTGCGCTCTTGAATGCGGTCATCTCCCCGGGCGTGCCGATCGACACCCGCAGCCAGCCGTCGGGGCCGGTCTCCCGGATCAACACTCCCCGGTCGAGCAAACCCTGCCAGACCAGCCGCCGATCGGCGAACCGGCCGAACAGCGCGAAGTTGGCGTCTGAGTCGGCCACGGTGAGCCCCTGGGCGCGCAGCCAGCCGACGGTCGCGTCCCGCTCCACCCGCAGGTCGTCCACCCGGGCCAGCAGCTCCGGCGCGTTCGCGAGCGCCACCCTTGCGATCGCCTGGGTGACCGCCGAAAGGTGATACGGCAGGCGCACGACGCGTAGCGCGTCGACGAACTCCGAGCTCGAGGCGAGGCATCCCACCCTTCCACCGGCGAACGCGAACGCCTTCGACATCGTCCGGGTCACGGCGAGGTTGGGGTAGTCGTCGAGCAGGCTCAGCGCCGACGGCGTACCCGCGCGCCGGAACTCCGCATACGCCTCGTCGACCACGACGACGCCCGGTGCCACATCGCAGAGCGCCTTGACCGTGTCGAGCGGCAACGCCGTCCCGGTCGGGTTGTTCGGGGACGCGGCGAACACCACGTGTGGCCGCTCCGACTCGATGACCCGAACCGCCGAATCGATGTCGACGTCGAAGTCGGCGGAGCGGGCGGCGGTCGTCCACCGCGTCGCCGTGTCACGCGCGTACTCGGGGTACATGGAGTACGTCGGCGCGAACGACAGCGCCGTTCGACCCGGACCGCCGAACGCCTGCAGCACCTGCAGCATCACCTCGTTGGACCCGTTGGCGGCCCAGACCCGGTCGACGCGGAGGCCGTGCCCGAGGTAGCCGGCGAGGTCGGCGCGCAGCGCGTGCGCCTCCCGGTCGGGGTAGCGGTTCAAAGACTTGGCCGCCTGGCGCGCCGCCTCCCCGATCGCGTCAGCGACGCGCTCGGACGGAGGATAGGGATTCTCGTTGACGTTGAGCTGGACCGGCACGTCGAGCTGCGGTGCCCCGTACGGCGTGACGCCGACCAGCTCGGGGCGCAGCGGCAGGGCGGCAGCGGTCACGATGGCGGCGCCAACCGGATGCGGACCGCCTCACCGTGCGCGGGGAGGTCCTCCGCAGCCGCAAGAGCCGACACCTGCTCGGACACGTCGTCGAGCGCCTCCCGCGAGTAGGCGACGACCTGGACGGTCTTCAAAAACGTCCGCACCGACAGTCCCGAGGAGTGGCAGGCGCATCCGCCGGTCGGCAGCACGTGGTTGGACCCGGCGCAGTAGTCGCCCAGCGAGACGGGGGCGTAGGGCCCGACGAAGATGGCCCCGGCGTTGCGGATGCGCCCCGCCCGCCGCTCGGCGTCGCCAGTGTGGATCTCGAGGTGCTCGGCGGCATAGGCGTTGACGACGTCCTCGCCCTGGTCGAGGTCATCGACCAACACAATGGCCGACTGACGTCCTGACAGGGCCGCTGTGACACGTTCGACGTGCTTGGTCTGGGCGACCTGTCGGGCCACCTCGGACTGGACGGCGGTGACCAGATGGGTCGAGTCGGTCACCAGCACGCACGCCGCAGTCAGGTCGTGCTCGGCCTGGCTGATCAGGTCGGCAGCCACGAAGGCCGGTTCGGCCGACCCGTCGGCGAGGATAGCGATCTCGGTGGGACCCGCCTCGGAGTCGATGCCGACGACCCCTCGCAACAGCCGCTTCGCGGCGACCCCGTAGATGTTGGCCGGCCCGGTGACAAGGTCGACCGGGCGACAGCCCCCGTCGTCGTGGTTGTAACCGTAGGCGAACATCGCGATCGCACCGGCGCCGCCCGCCGAGTAGACCTCGTCGACTCCGAGCAGCGCGCAGGCGGCCAGGATCGTTGGGTGCGGCAGGCCGCCGTACTCGCGTTGGGCCGGACTGGCCAGCGCGAGCGAGGGCACACCGGCGACTTGTCCGGGCACGACGTTCATCACCACCGACGAGACCAGCGGCGCCTTGGCCGCCGGCACGTACAGCCCCACTCGCCCGACCGGGACGTTGCGCTGCGTGACGCTGCCCTCGGGGACCGCCTCTGTCACGACGTCTCGCGGCAGCTCGGCCGCACACGTGGCGCGCAGCCTCGTGATCGCCAGCTCGAGCGCGCTGCGCACATCGGTGTCCAGACCGTCGAGCGCCGCTTCGAGCGCGCCGGTCGGAACCTTGACGTCCTGCAGGTGTACGCCGTCGAACTCTGCCGCCTGCCGTACCAGCGCGGCGTGACCGTGGGAACGGACCGCCTCGCAGATGGGCCGCACTGCCTCGACGGCAGCCTCGACGTCGAACTCCGCACGCGGGACGAGGGCGCGGTAGTCGAGCTGCTCCCCCGCGGCCCGGCGCCCCCGGACGTCGATGAGCCTGATCATGGGTCCAAGTCTAGGAGCCCCAAGTCCCGAAGCCGAAGGACGCCGGCCTCAGATGTCCGGTGTTAGGTTCAAGACGTGAGCGACCCGCTGCCTCTCTTCCCACTGGACACGGTGCTGTTCCCGGGTGTCGTGATGCCGCTGCACATCTTCGAGGACCGCTACCGCACCCTCGTCCGGGACCTGATCGCGCTCCCGCCCGACGCGGCTCGCGAGTTCGGCGTGGTCGCGATCAAGGTGGGGTACGAGGTCGGGTCCCGGGGCGTACACACGATCCAGCGCACCGGCTGCGCGGCGCTGGTCACCGAGGTCACGGCCAACCCGGACGGGTCGTTCGAAATCATCGTGATCGGCCGGCGCAGGTTCCATGTCGAGCGGCTGGACCCGTCCCAGGAATACTTGCGCGCCGACGTGCAGTGGCTGGCCGACAACGCCGGAGGGGACTCACCCGACGCTCCGGCTCGCACCGCGGCGGCCGCGCGCGACGCCTTCGAGGTCTATCGCGACACTCTGCGGGAGCTGCGTGGCGCGGACGTGCTCGAAGGAGACACCCCGACCGACCCGGTCGACCTGTCCTACACGCTCGCGGCTGCGCTCGTGCTCAACCTCGCCGACCAGCAGCGGCTGCTTGAAGCACCCGACGTGGACACGCGGCTGCGGCTGGGCACCCACGCGATCCGCTCGGAACTGCGTGCCATCGCTGCCATCCCGTCGCTTCCGGCGACGTCGATGGCGCGCACCCAGTGGTCACCGAACTGACCCACCAGTCGGTCGAACCCGTCGAGACCAGGGGGCGGTCAGTCGTTGACGGACACCTGGAACGAGATCTGCATGTAGTTGTCCTCGATGTCGAAGGTGGCGCCGAAGGCCTCCAACGGACGCAGGTTGTCGACAACCTCTTGGCCTTCGCCTTGCCCTTGCAGCGCCTGCAGGATCGGGTCTTCGACGCTGTCCCAGTTGAAGTAGGCCACGAACTCCTGGGCGGCGGCGTCGTCGATCACCGACTGGAACGCGTCGGTCTCACCGAGACCGCCGTCGGACCCGAGCTTGTCGGCGTAGGCCTCGTTGGTGGCGATCGCGATGCCGTCGTCGAGGTCCCTCTTGACGAACGGGAGGACTCCTGCCTCCATCTCCTGCTGAATCAGGGGGAGCAGCTTGCCGTAGATGGCGTTGAGAGCGGCGGGATCACTGGTGAACCGCACACCGGCGTTGAACAAGGTGGGATCCTCGGCCTGGATCGCCGCCGCCGTCAGGCCCTCCTGGTCGACGGCGAACAAGATGTTGTCACCGAAGATCGTCTGCAGATCGGCCGGCAGGGCGAGCCCGGTCTGGTTCTCGAACTGAGCGATCTGGGCGTCGACGTCC
>JACCUS010000206.1 GCA_013811715.1 Nocardioidaceae bacterium | reverse complement strand
GGTCGTCGCCGCCACCGCCCTGTCGGGCTCGCTGCCGGCGGCCGAGCTCGCCGCGGCTCAGGCGTTCTGCGACAGTCTCGGCGTACGTCAGCTGACCCCGGCCACGCACGAGATCGAGCGCGAGGGCTATCGCGCCAACGCCGGCGACCGCTGCTACTTCTGCAAGGCGGAGCTCATCGAGGTGCTCACGCCGATCTCCGCCGAGCTGGGATTCGCGGGGGTGGCGACCGGCACCAACGCCGACGACGCCACGGCCGGGTTCCGGCCGGGGATCAAGGCGGCCGCCGACCGGGACGCCTTCACGCCGCTGCTCGATGTGGGCCTCACCAAGGCGCAGATCCGGGCGGCATCTCGCGGCTGGGGGCTGCCGACGTGGGACAAGCCGGCGGCGGCCTGCCTGTCGTCTCGGATCGCCTACGGCATCGAGGTGACGCCTGCGCGCCTGTCCCGGGTGGAGCGGGCGGAGTCGGGCCTTCGCCACCTGCTGTCGGGCCGTGGCATCGACGTGGCGAACCTGCGGGTGCGCGATCTCGGCGACCGGGGCCGCATCGAGCTCGACCCCGCCGTGGTGGAGGCGCTTTCGGCCGACCCGGCGGCGGCTGAGGCGGTGGTCGGCGTCGTACAAGGTGCCGGATTCGACGATGCGTTCGTCGACCCGGTCGGCTTCCGGTCCGGGGCGATGAACGAGCTGCTCGCGGATCCGGCCCGCTACCGGTGACACGGTGGCTTCGCAAAGGAGGTAACAGGGGTGCCAACGGGCAAGGTCAAGTGGTACGACTCCGAGAAGGGGTTCGGCTTCCTCACCACCGATGACGGTGGTGACGTGTTCGTGCGTGGCGAGGCGCTGCCCGCTGGGGTCACCGCCTTGAAGTCGGGAAGCCGGGTGGAGTTCGGGCTCGTGCAGGGCCGAAAGGGCGACCAGGCCATCCAGGTGTCGGTCCTCGAGCCGACTCCGTCGGTGGCGAGGGCCATGCGCAAGAGGCCAGAGGACATGGTCAACATCGTCGAGGACCTGATGAAGCTGCTCGAGAGCCTCGAGCGCACCTACCGACACGGGCGGCACAGCGACCCGCGGACCGCCAAACGGACGGCTGCCCTGCTGCGGGCGCTGGCCGCCGAGCTCGAGCTGAGCTGATCAGGCCGGTCGGGGCGCCGGCCGGTTCGCCACGACCCGGCCGCGCAGCGCGAACACCAGCCAGCCGGCCAACACCGCGACGACGACGAACAGGCCGAGCCGCGCGTTCAGCGGCATGAAGACGCCCATGAACCCGCCGATCACCCAGGACAGCTGCAACAGCGTCTCGGAGCGGGCGAACACACTCGTGCGGACGATCTCCGGCACCTCGTGCTGGATCAGCGCGTCGAGGGACAGCTTGCCCAATGACTGGCTCATGCCCGCGACGAGACCGAGCACCATGGCGGGGATCAGCCCGAAGAAGAGGGCGGCGTAGACGGCCGCGGCGGCGTCGGCGACGAGCGTTAGGAGCGCGATGGACTCCGGCCTGCGCCCCTTGGCCATCGACCCGATCAAGGTGCCGACCGTGCTGCCTGCGCCGGCGGCGCCTATCACCAGACCGAGCAGCAGCGTGGGGTTGTCCTCCCAGCCGGCGAACGGCTTGTCGCGCAGCAGGAACGCCATGAACATGGTGAGGAAGCCGGAGAGCATCCGCAGGCCGGCGTTGCAGCGCAGCCCGAGTACGACGATCGGCGTCATCCCGATCCGTCGGGACCGCCTCCCGGGGTCGGCCACCTCCCGCATGCCGACCTGGGCCTCGCCTTCGGAGGAGTCGACGCGGGACGGCAACAGGATCGCCAAGATCGTGGCGCCGACGAACACGAGCGCGGCGTACCGCAGCGACCATTGCGCGCCAGCCAATGAGGTGACGGTGGCGATCGGCGCCGAGATGGCGGCGCCGGAGATGCCGGCCAGTGAGATCCGGGAGTTGGCCTTCACGAGCGTCATGTCTTCGGGGATCAGTCGAGGGACGGCCGAGGCCCGCGTGACGCCGTACGCCTTGGACGCCACCAGGCAGGTGAGCGCGGCCGGGAACAGCCACGGCGAGTCGTTGACGACGGACGCTGCCAGCGCCCAGCAGGCGAACGCCCGCAGGGCCATGGTGCTGCCGATGGCCCAGCGCCGACCCCGTCGGAACCGGTCCAGGAACGGCCCGACGAGGGGAGCGACGATCGCGAACGGCAGCATCGTGACGCCCAAGAACAGCGCGATCTGGCCCCTCGCCTCGCCGCTGGGCACCTGGAAGAACAACGTGCCGGCCAACGAGATCGCCAGTGCGGCGTCGCCGGCCGCGTTGAACGCGTGCAGCTCGATCAGCCGGTAGAGCCCAGTGTCGCCCGCACCCTTCGCGTGGGTGGCACGTCTCGCCACCCGGACCGCCCCGCCGGCGGCCCGGCCGGAGAAAGCAGCGGCCCGCTTGCCGGTACCGGCCGCCTTGCGGGCACGGTCGGCGGCGGTGGGTCCGCGGCTTCCGGCCAGGTGGGCTGTATGTCCGTAGTCGGGACGCGCCGCGCTGTGGTCGGGGCGGGCTGCGTCACGGTCGGGAGCCGGGGTGCGGCCTGATCTCCTCGCCGAGCGTCGACGACGCTCAGGCTTCTGGGGCTGCGGCTCTGGGGGCGGCACCCGTCCATCCTGCCAACTGCTGAGGGCAGGGTGTGTAGTGGCTCGGGGCGATTGGCCAACAACTTCGCCGATGAGCGACAATGGCTCGGTGAACAACGTGGTGCGCACCCCAACGGCGCGAGCTCCGAAGGCTGACGCCACGCTGGCCGAGGCCGTCGAGACTGCCCGGACGGCGCTGGTGGAGGCGGTGGGGGAGCGCGAGTGCGGCGACCACCTCGGAGTTGTCGCCGAGGCCGAGCGTGTCCTCACCCATCTCTTCACTGCTCTGCAGCCCGGCTATGTCGGCTGGCGATGGGCGGTGACCGTCGCCAGAGCACCACGGCAGAAGGTCGTCACGGTCAACGAGATCGTGTTGCTGCCGGGGGACTCAGCGCTCGTCGGCCCGGAGTGGGTGCCGTGGAAGGATCGGATGGCCAAGGACGACCTCGGCCCAGGCGACCTCGTCCCGGTGCCGGACGGCGACCCCCGCCTCGTGCCCGGCTACCTCGTCGGGGACGAGCCCCTCGACCAGACGTCCTCCCGAGAGCAGCGCGAAGTCGTCGAAGACGTCGGGTTGGGCCGAGAGCGGGTGCTCTCGGTCGCCGGCCGCGACGCTGCCGCCGACCGTTGGTACGCCGGAGTGAACGGCCCCGACGCCGCGATAGCGACGGCGGCGCCCGGTCGGTGCGGCTCGTGCGGCTTCCTGCTGCGGCTGGGGGGGCCGCTGAGCGCGGCGTTCGGGGTCTGCGCCAACGCGTCGTCACCGAGTGACGGGCAGGCGGTGTCCTACGACCACGGGTGCGGAGCGCACTCCGACGTACGCGTCGAGGACTCCCAGCACCAGCCGAGCGCAACCACGCCCGTCTTCGACACCCTCACGTGGGACACCTGGGGCGACGCCGAGCTCGAGATCATCCCCCGCTGAGCCTCGCCTGCCGTGAATTGCGGGAGAGTTGCAGTCTTGGGGCCCGGATCCGAACAAGTTTCCCGCAATCGCGGGGATGGGCGCTACAGGCCGGCGGCGCCGAGCGGGCTCGTCTCGACCTCTCGATCTGGCAGCCGGGCGAGCCGGTTGCGTCGGCGGCGGCAGTACTCCAGGCCGATCAGCCCCTGGCCGAACCCCGCCAGAGCCGTCCACAGCCACCAGCCGCGCCCGTCGTCGGCCAGGGTGGAGTAGAACGCCACCGTGGCAACGAAGGCGCCCAGCCACAGGATCGTTCCGACGGCGACGGTGCGGACGCCGGTGACGTCCAGCGGATGGAGCTGGGCGACATAGGCGCTGCCCGAGATGTCGGCCTGGTCGGACGGCGGCCGACCTTCGGACGGGTCGGGGTCACGCACCTCGCCGGTGGAGCTCTTCGTCACGACAAGGAGCCTACGCTCTCAGCAATGCATGCACCTTCCCCGCTACGGGAATAAGGTGTCGGGCGTGACCCCCTCCACGCGTGCATCGACCAATGCGACCGGTCTCGACAGGTTCTTCAAGATCTCCGAGCGCGGTTCGACGCCAAGCCGGGAGATCCGTGGCGGCCTCGTCACGTTCTTCACGATGGCCTACATCATCGTGCTCAACCCCCTCATCCTGGCCGGCGCGGTGGACGCCGACGGCAACTCGATCACCGGTGGGCCGCAAGCCGACCTCGCGCAGATCGCCGCCGCGACCGCGCTCGTCGCCGGCGTGCTCACGATCTTGATGGGTGCCGTTGCCAACTACCCGCTGGCGCTGGCCACCGGGCTGGGCCTCAACGCGTTCGTCGCCTTCGCGATCGCCTCGCAGATGTCGTGGGCGGACGCGATGGGCCTGGTGGTGCTCGAAGGCCTGATCATCTTGGTGCTGGTGCTGACAGGTTTCCGGAAGGCGGTCTTCTCCGCGGTGCCGCGGCAGCTGAAGATCGCGATCAGCGTCGGCATCGGCTTGTTCATCGCGCTGATCGGGCTCGTCGACGCGGGCTTCGTACGGCGCACCGAGACGCCACCCGTGCCGGTCCAGCTGGGCCTCGGCGGCTTCCTCGCGGGCTGGCCGGTCGTGGTCTTCGCCGTCGGTCTGATCTTGATGGTCGTGCTGTACGCGCGGCACGTGAAGGGCGCCATCTTGATCTCGATTATCGCGACCACCGTCTTCGCGATCATCGTGGAAGCCGTCGCCGAGGTCGGCCCGACGTTCACCTCGCAGGGAGTCAACCCCAAGGGCTGGAACCTGACGGTTCCGACCTGGCCCGACAAAGTCGTCGAGACGCCGGACTTCGCGCTGCTGGGCGAGTTCTCGCTGTTCGGATCCTTCGAGAGCGCGGGATTCGTGACCGCGGCGCTCTTCGTGTTCACGCTGCTGCTGGCCGACTTCTTCGACACGATGGGCACGATGACGGCCATCGGCGCCGAGGCCGGGCTGCTCGACGCGTCGGGCAACCCTCCCGACACTCAGCGCATCCTGGTGGTCGACTCGCTGGCAGCGGCCGCGGGAGGCGCCGCATCCGTGTCGAGCAACACGTCGTACATCGAATCGGCCTCCGGAGTCGGGGAGGGCGCCCGCACCGGGCTGGCCAGCATCGTGACCGGTGTGCTGTTCTTGCTGGCCACCTTCTTGTCTCCGGTGGTCGCCATCATCCCGAACGAGGCGGCCGTGCCGGCGCTGGTCGTGGTGGGCTTCTTGATGATGACCCAGGTGAAGAACATCGACTGGGACGACATGGAGATCGCGATCCCGGCCTTCCTGACGATCGTGTTGATGCCGTTCACCTACTCCATCTCGGTCGGCATCGGCGCCGGCTTCATCGCGTACGTCGTCGTGAAGCTGGCCCGCGGGAAGGTGTCGGCGATCCACCCGCTGATGTGGATCGTGACCGTGCTGTTCGTCGTGTACTTCGCCATCGACCCGCTGACCCGCTGGCTGACCTAGTGCGGGCGGCCGGCAACCTTGGCTCGGTGTCAGGTGTTCTCGGCGAGGCTTCCCGAGCGTAGCCGGCAGCGGTGGCGCTGGTTTGCGCCGATAGCTGTCGCGAGGGTGCGACTCCAACTCGACACGGACGCCTTCGACGATGCCCAGTTCGTGCCGTACCTGCGACGGTGCCAGCAGGCCGGCATCGACTTCACCACCTTGGGCGATGTCGGCGACACCACCCAGGGGCG
>JACCUS010000203.1 GCA_013811715.1 Nocardioidaceae bacterium | reverse complement strand
GTCTCCTGGTGGTGCTGTACTCCGAGCGCGCGACCACGACGAGCTCCACGGGCGATGCGCGCCACTATGCGATGGCGGTGCTGGCGCTGGAAGCGGCGATGATCGGCGCCTTCGCCTCACTCGACCTGATCGTGTTCTGGTGCTTCTTCGTCCTCGAGCTGGCGCCGAGCTGGTTCCTGATCACACGCTGGGGAACGGGTGCCAAGCGGCTGCGGGCCGCTGGAGAGTACGTCGGCTTCATGGCGGTCGGCTCGGCGCTGATGCTCGTCGGCATCCTGCTGCTGGGCCGCAGCCACGCCCAGGGCACCGGCGACGGCTACAGCTTCGACCTGCTGGCGCTGCTCCACACCGGCGTACCCAGCGAGACACAGACACTGATCTTCTTCCTGTTCTTCTTCGGCTTCGCAGTCAAGGCTCCGATCTTCCCGTTTCACACCTGGCTACCGAAGGTGCTGGAGCACGGTCCGATCGTCGGCATGAGCGTCTTCCTCGTCGGCGTCAAGCTCGGCACCTACGGGCTGCTGCGTTTCGTCATCCCGCTGCTGCCAGATGCCGCCTCAGAGTGGTTCTGGTTGATGGCGCTGCTCGGCGTCGTGGGGGCGGTGTACGGGGCGCTGCTCGCGCTCGGCCAGTCGAACCTGCGGCGCCTGCTGGCCTACGCCAGCCTGTCGCACATGGGCGTTGTCATGCTGGGCCTGTTCTCACTCAACCTGAACGGGTTCGAAGGCGGCCTGCTACAGATGGTCAACCTCGGGATCGTCGGGGCCGGGCTCTTCTTCGTGGCCGCCTTCCTTTCCACGCGCGTCGGGCCACCCGAGATCGCGGCGCTGGGCGGGGTGATCCACCACGCACCGCTGTTGACCGGCACCTTCCTGATAATCGCGCTCGCCGGCGTGGGGCTGCCCGGCACGAACGGGTTCAACGGCGAGCACCTGGTCATGCTCGGCGCCTACCAGCAGCACTGGTCGATGGCGGTTGCTTCAGGTCTCGGCGTCTTCCTCACCGCCGCCTACCTGCTGGCGTACTTCATGCGGGGGTTCATGGGGGCCGCGCGTCCGGAAGTGGTGGCGCGGGTCTATGACCTCACCCGCAGCGAGCGGTTCATCGTCCTCGTCCTGGCCGGGCTGATCTTCTGGATCGGCCTCGGCACCGGCCCGTTCATCCAGGCGATCCGCCCGTCGTTGACGGTCATCGAGCAGCAGGTGGTCCAGGGCGTGTCACCTGCATCGGGAGGCACCGCCGGGGAGGTGCCGAGCCCGTGAACGAGATCACGGCTGCCGAGCAGGTCGGCTTCCCGATTCTGTCCACGCTGGTCTTCCTGCCCACCGCGATCATGGTTGTGCTGGTCTTCATCCGCAACGAGCTTGCCTTACGCCGCGTCGCACTCACCGGCGCGGTCGTCGTACTCGCCCTGTCGCTGGTTCTGACAGCGACGTTCCGAAGGGGCGTGACCGACTTCCAGTTCGTCGAGCAACTGCCGTGGGTCGAGTCGATGGGATTGAGCTACCACCTCGCAGTGGACGGGGTGAGCATCCTGTTCGTGCCGCTGACCGCCCTGTTGGTCGTCATCGTCATGCTCTCGTCGTGGACTTCGGTGCGGCACCAACCCAAGGCGTACCTGATGGCTCTGCTGGCCTTCGAGACCGCTGCGATCGGTGTGTTCACCTCCGTGGACCTGATCTTGTTCTTCGTCTTCTGGGAACTCATCCTGATCCCCACCTATGTGCTGACAAAGGTCTGGGGAGATGGACCCCAGCGTGGGCACGCGGCGCTGCGTTACGTCCTCTCGATGCTGCTGGGCTCCGCCGCGCTTCTCGTCGGCTTCATCCTTCTGGGGGTCAGCTATCGGTCGACCGCCGGTTCCGGCGGCGCGCTGTCGTTCGACCTGCTCGTCCTGATGGACGCGACGGTGTCGCCCGGCACCCAGTCGGCGGTGTTCTTCCTGCTCGCCTTCGCCTTCGCACTCAAGGCGCCCCTGTTCCCCTTGCACGCCTGGATGCCGGCGATCCTGCAGCAGGGCCCGATTGGCATGGCGGTGTTGCTCGGCGGTCTGAAGATGGGCGTATTCGGATTCCTGCGCTTCGTGATGCCCCTCGTGCCTGACGCGTTCGCGAAGTGGAGCTGGCTGATCGCGGGCCTTGGCGTGGCGGCGGTGCTCTACGGCGCGCTGATCGCGCTCGTCCAGCCCGACCTCAGGCGGCTGATCGCCTTCGCCAGCATCAGCCATGTCGGCCTGGCCATGCTCGGACTGTCGAGCCTCAACGCGGCAGGGCTGCAGGGCACGCTCTTCCTGCTCGTCAACCTCGGTCTGGTCTCGACCGCGATGCTGCTCGTGGCGGGCTTCGTCCACCAGCGCGTCGGGAGCACCGACCTCTCCTCACTCGGCGGCCTTGCCCAGCGCGCGCCGGCGCTGACGACGTTCGCCCTGCTGGCCTCCCTCGGTGCCCTCGCGCTGCCGGGCACCAGCGGGTTCCCTGGGGAGTTCCTCATCCTGCTCGGCGCATTTCGCGCCCATGGCTGGCTCGCGACCATCGCGGTCTTCACCGTGATCCTCTCCGCCGCGTATGTGCTCGTCTTCTTCGAGCGCGGGTTCCACGGGCGGGTTCGGAGCACGATCGTGGCCGCCACGGTCGACCTGCGGCCGCGCGAGGCCGTCAGCGTCTGCATACTCGGCGTCGCGATCGTCGGATTCGGCTTCTTCCCGGCCGCCTTGCTGGACTATTCGAGCGCGTCGGTCGACGACCTCGTCAACCGGCTCAACCCATCGACGACCGTCGCAACCGGGAACTAGGAAAGCACCACACGTGGAGATCACCGGCACAATCCCGCTGCTCGCGTTGCTGACGCCGGTCCTGGGCGCGGCCGGGGTCGTTCTGCTGCGCCGTCACACGCCGGCCCGGGAGCTGTGCGGTGTCGTCGCCGGCATCGCACAGCTCGCGCTCGTCGCGACCATGGTGCCCGCGGTTCGCGACGGCGGCACCATCTCCACCACCCTGTCGACGTTCCTGCCGCAGGTGTCGATCGGCTTCCGCGTCGACGCGCTCGGCGTCATCCTCGCCGGCAGCGCAGCCATCCTGTGGGTGGCCACCACGGTCTACGCGATGGGGTACTTCGGAACCGGGCCCGACCCCGCGGTGACCCGCTTCCACGCCTGCCTCTGCCTCACCATGGCTGCCACGGTAGGGGTCGCGTTCTCGGCGAACCTGCTCACCCTGTTCTTGTTCTACGAAGCGATGACGGTCATCACCTACCCACTGGTGACGCACACGGGCACACCGGAGGCCATCCAGGGGGGTCGGCGGTATCTCGGCTACCAGCTCGGTGCTGCGATCGCTTTCCTGCTGCCCGCGATCGTGATGACCTACATCGAAGCCGGGACCTTCGACTTCGTCCGCGGCGGGG
>JACCUS010000164.1 GCA_013811715.1 Nocardioidaceae bacterium | reverse complement strand
GAGACCGGGTCCATCCCGTGCGCGTCGAACTCCCCGGCCCCGAGGTCGGAGGCGCCGACCTCCAGCACCGTGATCGTTCCGGGCTCGGCCTCCGCCGGCAGCGTGTCGACCAGCACCAGGGCGTCGTACCCGTCGAGCAGGTCGTAGGCCAGGTGCATGCCACGGATGCCGTAGTCGACGACACGCACGCCTTCGGGCAAACCGGCCGTCCCCGTTGTCAGCCGGCGGGCGACTTCGGGGCCGAAGCCGTCATCGCCGAAGAAGATGTTGCCGACCCCGGCAACGAGCACCCGCACCGTTACGCGCCCTCGTCTTCTCCGCGGCCCGTGCCCTTGTAGTGGTCGGGTCCGACCATGTCGGGATCGAGGTCGGTGTCGGTGGACTCACTCGCCGGTTGCTCGTCGGCAGGTGAGGCTTCGGCGCCCCTCGGCGTGTCCTCCTTGGGAGTCGCCTTCATCTCGTCGTCTTCGACCAGCCCAGTGGCTCCGGCCGTCTTGGCGCCCTCGCGTTCGGACGTCTCGGAACCGGCGACATCGGCCGTTTCTTTGCGACCTTCGTACGGTGGCACCGTGCTGCCTGTGGTGTCGGGGTTGTCAGGGTCGTTGTGCTCAGTGCTCATCAAGTCTCCTTCTCGCGGTGTGGCGGTCAGCCGCCACCGGATTGCAGGTCAGGCGAGTCCGGGTGCTCGGCCGAGTCGGGCTTGACTGAGGTGTCCGACTCGTCATCGGACGTGCCCGCCGGCCGGTCGACCGGGCCCCCCGAGGGCTCGTCGGAACCGGTGTCTCGTGAACCTTCAGGTCCACGCTCTTCCTGGGGCTCTTCTTCCAGGTGTTCGCCGGGTGTTTCGCTCATCACGACTGCTCCTTCACTGCGCCACTCACATCTGGCGCATCTTCAGATATCTGCGGATGTCCGGGATCGAGCGCACACCCACCAGTACGGCGAATGCCAACAGCCCGACCGCCAGCACTGTGGTGATCTTCCCGATGCTTCTCATGATCGACTCTCCTCTCGATGTTCGACGTCGGCCTCCTCGCCCAGGGGCTCCAACTCCTCGGGAGCGAAGTACAGGTATCGGCCGTACCAGTCATGCAGGTCTGCTGCCGGGTCATCGACGAGGACCACGGCCACGTGCACGTCGCCGTCGACGTCGGACAGCACAGCGGTGACGCGGGCATCTTGGTCCGCGAAGAACAGGTCCTGAGCGTCCGCGCGCCTGGATGGGTGCACGCGAACGAGGCTGCCCTTGCAGACGCTCACCCCGTTGATCGTGACGGCGTCCACCTCCGGTTGTACCGCGGCGTCGGTGGCCGGGTCCCACCAGGGAACCTCGCCGGTGTCGAAGCTTGGGGGTTCGGTGTTGCGGATGTCGGTGCCGGCTGGCCCGTCGGCGGAGGCGGACACGGATGCGTCCGTCTGGTCGAGGTGCGGGCTGCGCAGGATGCCGTGCAGTCGGTTCAGCGTCTCCGGGGACATCTGGTCGCAGCGGTCGATGATCGCCTCGGCCCGCGGGTCGGTGGCACGGGCCTCGGCCTTCTCGTCGTCGGTGAGGGTCATGACACGCAGGGTCAAGATCTCGTCGATCTCGGTGGAGTCGAACAGGTCGCCGGCGCTCTCGGCGGCCACCTCGGGGTGGTCGTACAGGATGATCGGGGAGACCAGCAGGAGGTCGCTCTCACCTGCCGCGCCGGCCAGCACCGGCCAGCACCGGTGCTGGTGGCAGCTGGCAGCGATGTCGGCGGCGGCCTCCGGCGGGTCGAGCAGTGAGACGAAGTCGGCGCCGTCAGCCTCGATCAACAGGTGCGCTCCGATGAGCGACCTGCGGATGGCGTCGTCCTTGTCGTGAGGCGGGTCATCGTGGACGTTCTGCACGCGCGCAGACAGTCGGAGGAAGCCGTCGACCTGCTCCGCGGTCAGTCGCACCTCGGCGCGCAGCGGCCAGCGACGACGGACGATGCGGCCCGCAGGCGCTTCCCCCGGTGCGCTCAGCACCTCGACGTCGTCGCCGCCGCCAACCTCGACCGCCGTCGAGATACCGGCGCGAAGGTCCTTCAGCGCGTACGGCGCGATGGTGATCTCGTGCTCGACCGCCTCATCCCAGGTGAGCACCCTCCGGTCTCCCACGGAGATTTCGTCCACCGGGACGTGGTCACCTGCGGGCTCCAACCGCTCCACCTCACGGGTCTGTAGCTGAAGGAACCGGAGGTGCACGGTGACGCTGCCGGCCTCGCCGTCTCCGCTCAGGACGCACTGCGCCTCCATCGCGGGCTCTTCTCCGATGCCGGCGGCGGACGCCCCGTTCGGTCCGAGCACTCCGAACTGCCAGCGCACCATGTTCTTGCGGGAGGTGGCGCGGTAGGGGTAGAGCAGATAGCCCTCGTACAGCACCGCGTCCGCGACCGCTCGAGCCAGCTCGAGACTCATGACACCGCCTCCTCCGCGCCGGTGAGCAGCGCCTGGACGGTGGCCTCGTAGCTGACATGCCCCTGGGCGGCCTTGTAGTGGGTCAAGGCGTCGAGGGTGTCGCGGTCGAGGCGCAGCCAGCCACTGTTGGGGAAGTAGTAGTCGATCATCTGCCGCCAGACCGCGACGGGGACCTGGTACGACGACTCACGGTCCCACGGCACCTGCGCGACGCCGAAGCCGTTCGTTCCGCGGGTGAAGACCGTGCCGGAGTACAGCATGACAACGGGGATCGCGCCTTCGCGCAGGGCGTGCAGGTACTTCGACGCCGTGACCTCGAAGTCGTAGGTGCAGGGCAGCGGCAGGTCCACCTCGGTGACGCCGGTGAAGCCCTGGACCATGACACTGGTCTGCAGCCACATGAACGGCTTGAGTGTGTCGAACCAGCGATCCCGCGCGCCGAAGAGATCCAGCAGCCCGCGCTCCTCTTCCTCGCTGTACCGCCGACGCTGCGGCTCGATCCGGACCTGGCAGCGCAGCGCCATGGCGTGGATCGTCTCGCCGGTGGACTCCTCGATCCGCAGCCGCGCGGTGAGCTGGGGAGTCACCGCGTACGGCTCGGCGAACACGTCGACCACTGTGAAGGCGAGGTCGCTCATGACCGCGGCGGCCCGTCCATCGCAGGGGCGGGCCGGCTGCGCTTGTCGACCGTCGCGAAGAAGCGGTCCATCGCGTCGTGCACCTCGGTGCCGCCGTCGAAGCCGCGCCACAACGTGCGGAGCTGGCCGACCAGCTCGTAGCAGGCGTCGATCGGGACGATGTTGCAGGTGAACCCTCGCTGCCCACGGCCTGGGGTGTGGACGAGCAGCGCCTCCACGTCGGGCCTCAACAGCCCGAGCCGCGGGTTGGATGCGACGATCGACTCCCAGGCGGACAGCGACAGCTCGGACTCGGTCGCCCCCGCTGGCCCTGGGTAGAACGCGACGGTGCGACCCTGCACCGAGTTGCGGAAGATGAACGCCAGCCCGACGGGGATCTCCAGCGAGTCCCACTGTCCCGGCCCCAGCGCAAACTCAGGGAAGGACAGGTAGCGGTCGGGCACCGCCCGGTAGCGCAGCTCCGCGTTCTCCGCGGTGAACAGCAGGTAGCAGCCTCGGCAGGTGCACATCAGCCCGCGGCTCTCCAGGTTGACGACATGCTGATGGCTCTCGGCGATCGGCTCGGCACACATCTCGCATCGCTCGCCGGTCACCGGGGGAGGTCGGTTGTTGGCGATACGACGGAGGGTCTCCAGCGGTGGTCGACCGTTGCCCTTGGCGCCGGCCGCGCTGGTCACGCCGACACCGGGGCGGGTACGGCGACGCTGACGACGCCGTCGTTGGCGAGCAGCGGCAGCGGGTCGAGGTGCAGGTCGTCGCTGTCCAGCGACGCACCCGCGCGGCGTACGTCGTAATGGCCGCGACACGAGGGGCAGCGCAGCACCGCGTCACCGACCGGGCCCCCGAGGCGGCGGGTCAAGGTGGCCCCGGGCATCTGGTTCCCGCAGCGAGGGCAGTGGTCGCGGAAGGCGAACAGGTCAGAACCGATGCGGCACACCAGGATCGGTGTGTCGGCCACGGTGAACCCGCCGACGTCGCCGGCCGCCAGCTCGTCGACGGCGGCGACCTGAGCCCAGTGCGCGCCGCCAGCCATGGCGTCCTGTGTCGAGTCGTCGCCGAGTCTGGAGCGCAGCGACGCGACGGAGATCAGGGGCCCCGCCTGCACGTCCGAGCCGGACTCGGCGGACTCCTCCACCTCGATTGTCGTGATCTCGGGGGCAGCGGCTTCGATGGCCCCCTCGACCGCCAGCTTGAGGGTCACCGAGGACGACGGGCAGCCGTCGCAGCTGCCGAGCAGACGTAGCCGCACCACCTCGTCGCCGACGACTTCCAGCAGCTCGACGTCACCACCGTGGGAGCCGAGATACGGACGAACACTGTCGAGCGCCTCCTCGACGCGGGTGCTGACGTCGTAGGGGTGCAGGCCGTGGACGAGCAGCAGACTGGCCACCAGATCGTCGGCTGCTAGCGCGGCGAGGAGGGCGTCGTCGAGATGTCCCGCGTCGTGGACGATGGACAACACGCGTTCCAGCCCGCCGCCGTAGAGGTCGGCCACCAGCCGAACCAGCTCCTCGGCGCGTTCGCGCGCTACCGCGCCGCCGGACGCGCTCGCGTCGAGGAGCACCTCGATGCGGTCGCCAGCCGCCCGGAGCTGGTCGGGCTCGCGGACTTCCTCCTGCTCGGGGTGCCCCATCTCGTCTCTGCTACTCGCCGGTGACCGATTGGGTCGGCGAGTGCGTCATCTCCAACGTCTGACCGTCACCGAGATACATGTGCACTCCGCATGGCAGGCACGGGTCGAAGCTGCGGACCGTGCGCATGATGTCGATGCCCTTGAAGTGCTCGCGGTCGTTCTCTTCGAAGATCGGCTGTCCCTGTACGGCGTCCTCGTACGGTCCGGGTGTCCCGTAGGAGTCGCGAGGGCTGGCGTTCCACGGCGTCGGCGGGTAGGGGTGATAGTTGGCGATCTTGCCGTCACGGATCACCAGGTGGTGGGAGAGCACGCCGCGCACTGCCTCGGTGAAGCCGCAGCCGATGCCTTCTTCAGGCACCTCGAACGACTCCCAGGTCTTGGTGCGGCCTGCACGGATCTCCACCAGCGCCTTCT
This sequence comes from Nocardioidaceae bacterium, assembly GCA_013811715.1. GTDB lineage: Bacteria > Actinomycetota > Actinomycetes > Propionibacteriales > Nocardioidaceae > JACCUS01. Next base: position 5,655 of record JACCUS010000164.1, on the reverse strand, counting down.
CGGCGAAGTGCAGCGCACACGCCGCGGCATAGGCCTGGAAGTAGGTGCGGGCCCGGTTGCGCTCGATAGTGTTGCTCCACTGCGGGACCTTCCACTCGAACTCGACCGGACCCTTCAGCGCGGTCTTCGGGAGGTTGATCTTCACGCTGTTGCCGGTCGCCTTCACGTAGCCGATGTCGACGAGTCCCGCCAACGCGGTCGTCCACAGTCGCGCCAGCGGGCCGCCACCGGTGTCAAGGGCGAGGTAGTCCTTGCCGTCGTACCAGCGCGGAGACATGACCCAGCTGTACTTCTCGTCGAGGTCGCGCTTCTGCGGCTTGGGGTTCGTGTGCTGGTTCCAGGGGTGTCGCCGGTCGACCGGGTTGCCCAGCGGGTCGTGGGTCACGAACGTCTCCTGGTCCTCCCAGTCGTCGTAGTAGGACGAGCCGAGCAGGATGCGGATGCCGAGGTTGATCTCGACCAGGTCGGTCGTGACGAGCTTGCCGTCGACCACGACGCCCGGGGTCACATACATCTTGCGACCCCAGTCGGTCATGTCCTTGTACTCGAAGTTGCAGTGCTCGGGGTCTTGGAAGGAGCCCCAGCAGCCGAGCAGGATCCGCCGGTTGCCGACCTGCTCGTAGCCGGGCAGCGCCTCGTAGAAGAAGTCGAAGAGGTCGTCGTGCATGGGCACGACCTTCTTCATGAACTCGACGTAGCGCTGCAGCCGGGTGATGTAGTCGGTCATCAGCTGGATCGTCGCCACGGTGCCGACGCCGCCCGGGTAGAGCGTCGACGGGTGCACGTGGCGACCCTCCATCAGGCAGAACATCTCCCGGGTGAGCCGGCTGACGTGCAGCGCCTCACGATAGAACTCACCAGTGAACGGGTTCAGCGACCGCATGATGTCGGCGATCGTCTTGTACCCGTGGTCGGCGGCGTGCGGTGACTCGGTCCGCTCCGCCTGCTCGAGGACGCCGGGGTTGGTCTCGGCCACCATCTTCTCGCAGTAGTCGACCCCGACGAGGTTCTCCTGGAAGATGTTGTGGTCGAACATGTACTCCGCGGCCTCGCCGAGGTTGACGATCCACTCACCGAGATGCGGCGGCTTGACGCCGTACGCCATGTTCTGCGCGTAACAGGAGCAGGTGGCGTGGTTGTCGCCACAGATCCCGCAGATGCGGCTGGTGATGAAGTGCGCGTCGCGAGGGTCCTTGCCCTTCATGAAGATCGAGTAGCCGCGGAAGATCGACGACGTGCTGTGACACTCGGCGACCGTCTTGTTCTTGAAGTCGATCTTGGTGTAGATGCCGAGGCTGCCGACGATCCGGGTGATCGGATCCCACGCCATCTCGACGAGGCCGTCGCTGCCGGTGGACTTGCGGGTGGGCCTGGGAACCGTCGACGTCATGGCGTCGCCTCTCTGTCGATTTGGGTATTACCAGGTGCGGGTCGCACCAGTGGTGAGCTGCCTTCCGCGTTTGCGCCACTTGGGCTCATCGTCGAGCGTGTGCGTCGTTACGTCGCGAAGCCGTCTGATGGCCGCACCGTAGAGACCGATGGAGGTGGTCGAGAGCTTCCCGCCGGGTGGCTCGTCCATGAACGGCATGAATTTGTCAGGGAAGCCGGGCATCGTGCACCCGATGCAGATGCCGCCGACGTTGGGGCATCCGCCGATGCCGTTCATCCAGCCCCGCTTCGGAACGTTGCACTTGACCACCGGCCCCCAGCATCCGAGCTTCACGATGCACTTCGGGGAGCCATACTCCGTGGCGAAGTCTCCCTGCTCGTAGTACCCGGCCCTGTCGCAGCCCTCGTGGACGGTCTGGCCGAAGAGCCAGGTCGGCCGGAGGGCGTCGTCGAGGGGGATCATGGGGGCCTGCTCCGTCGCCATGTAGAGCAGGTAGGTCAAGGTCTCGGAGAGGTTGTCGGGCTGGATCGGGCAGCCCGGGACGCAGACGATCGGGATGCCGGCCTTGGACTTCCAGTCCCAACCGAGGTAGTCGGGCACGCCCATCGCGCCCGTCGGGTTGCCCGCCATGGCGTGGATACCGCCGTACGTCGCACATGTCCCGGCGGCGACGATGGCTGTCGCCTTGGGGGCGAGCCGGTCGAGCCACTCACTGGTGGTCATCGGTTGCCCGGTGGCCGGGTCGTTGCCGAACCCGCACCAGTAGCCCTCGTCGTGCAGCTGCTCGTTGGGGATGGAGCCCTCGACGACGAGGACGAACGGTTCGAGCTCACCCCGGTCGGCCTTGAAGAACCACTCGAGGAAGTCGTCGGCGCCGCCGTTGGGACCGCACTCGAAGTCGATCAGCGGCCAGTGGACGGCGATCTGCGGAAGCCCGGGCAGAGCCCCCAGCGCGATCTCCTCGATGCTGGGCTGGGTGGCGGCGGTGAGGGCCACCGAGTCGCCGTCACAGCTCAGCCCGGCGTTGATCCACAACACGTGGATGAGGGTGTCTTCAGCTTTGGTGGCGGCTGCTGTCGGCATCGGGGCCACTCTCCGGGGCTGTCCGACCCCTACGTCACTGGAGCCGACCCTCGGCCCGCTTGTGCAACGGCTTCCTTGTGTAACACCACGTCAGAGCGCGTGTCAAGGATCACATTCGTTCTCTTACCCGTTCCTTCATCGTTGCCCGCAGCCAGCCGTACCAGGCGTCGATGTTGTCGCCGGAACGCACCGACAAGGCGATGGTCTGCATGCCCGGATTGAGCGAACGCGCCGCCGACGTACACCGGTCGAGGTCGAAGTCGACGTAGGGCAACAGGTCGGTCTTGTTGACGATGACCAGGTCTGCGGCGGCGAACATGTGCGGGTACTTGAGCGGCTTGTCGTCTCCCTCGGTCACTGAGATCACGACGACCTTGCGCGCCTCCCCGAGGTCGAACAGCGCCGGGCAGACGAGGTTCCCGACGTTCTCGACGAAAACGAGGGATCCGCTCGACGGGTTCAGTGTCTCAAGGCCGCGGTAGAGCATGTCGGCGTCGAGGTGGCACCCTGCTCCGGTGTTGATCTGGACCGCCCGGGCGCCGGCGGAGCGGATGCGTTCGGCGTCAAGGAGGGTCTCCTGGTCGCCCTCGATCACCCCGATCTCGAGTGTGGTACGGAGGTCGGCGATGGTGCGCTCGAGCAGTGAGGTCTTCCCCGATCCGGGTGAGCTCATCAGGTTGAGCGTGGTGATCTGCTGGGCCGTGAGGTAGGCGCGGTTGTGCTCGGCGAGGGCGTCGTTCTTGGCGAACACCCGCTCCTCGAGGACGAGGGTCTCTGCCGCCTCGTGCGGGTGGTCGTGGGGATGCTGGTGTTCGTGCGGGTGGACGTGGCCGCCCGCATGCTCGTCGTCGTGTCCGAGCGTCGACACGCGTACGTCGTCGTGGCCGCATCCGCAGGTGGCGCACATGGCTCAGACCACGTCCACCGACGCGACGACCAGCTCACGCCCGGAGAGCACCTCGACGTCGGCGCTGCCGCAGGGGCACAACAAGATCAGGTCGGTCAAGGAGAAGTACTCGCCACACGTGCGGCAGTGCGCCACGCCGGGTGGCTCGTCGATGTCGAGGGCGGCGCCTTGCAGGTTGGTCCCGTCGGTGGCGAGCTCGAAGCAGAACCGCATCGCGTCCGGAACGAACCCGGAGAGCCGCCCGACCCGCAGGCGCACGACAGTGACCTTCTTGCCCGCGGACCTCTCAACGATCGCGTCGACGACGCTCTGGGTGATTGACAGCTCATGCACGCGCATCCCACCTTCGCGGTCTCACCTTAGGCCGCGCCGCGGTGCGATCACAACAACCCGCGATCCAGCTCAGCCGAGCGGGGTCGTCGGGTGCCGGCCATGCCAGCCGGTGAGCAGCTCCGCCTCCCGTTCGGTCGAGACGCCCCACCCGGTCACCAGCGGTGGCTGCTCGTCCTTGATCCAGTCCCAGGTGTCGGAGACCGTCTCGGTGAGCGGTCGAGGCGACAACCCGGCCGCAATGGCCTTGGTGGGGTCGGCTGCGAGCGTCCACTCGGCTTCTCCCTCCGTCCACAGTGGCAGCGACTTGTAGTCCTCGCCCTGCTCGGACAGCCAGCCGGGGTCGGCCCAGGTCAGCACGGTCTCGTGCGGGCCGACGGCGCGAACGGTGGCGTCGAGGAGGTCGCCGAACCCGAAGGGCGGCGTCGGCGAGATCGCGTTGAAAGCGCCGTGCTTGGCGTCTTCGGCGAGACTGATCGTCCACGTCGCCAGATCGCGTGCGTCGATGACCTGGATGGGGGAGTCGTGCGGTCCCGGGGCGAGCACCTCACCGCCGCGCGCGATCCGGCGCACCCACCAGGTGAAGCGGCCGGTGTGGTCGTGCGGCCCGACGACGTACGTCGGCCGGACGATGGTCAGGTCCGACTTGTCGTACGACGACTTCGCCTGCTCCTCGCACAACACCTTCAGTCCGCCGTAGGTCTCGCCCGTGACCTCTTCGGTGGCGTGGTCTGAGAGCCGGACCAGCGGGGCGCCTTCGTCGAGGCCCGGCTCGTCGGTGTCGGCGTACACCGACATCGTGGAGACGAACACGTGGTGGCCGCCGCGGCCGCCGAGGGCCTCGGCCAGCGATCTCACCTGCCGGGGCAGGTAGGCGCAGACGTCCACGGTCGCGTCGAACTCGCGTCCGGCGAGCACGCCGAGGTCTTCGTCGCGGTCGGCGAGGAGGTGCTCGGCGTCCGCGAACGTCTCCCGACCTGTCTGCCCCCGGTGCAGCAGGGTGATGTCATGACCGGCGTCGACCGCCGCCGTCGCCATGGCACGACCGACGAAGCGGGTGCCGCCGATGAAGAGAATGCGCATGGCTTGACTGTAACCGCGGCGCGGCAGCCCGCCGAGCGCAGGCCGGGGAGAAAGCCCGAAGCCCAGACAAGCGGGCGACGAAACGGTTACGCTGCGTAGCGTTGAGGCGGAAGTGATGTGTGTAGCGTGCTGTGGTCAGTGTGGTACGGCGCGGCGATCGCCCCAATCGCCCCAATCGCCCACCCGTTCGTCGTTTCCCCGGAGGTAGTTAGCCATGCGAACCCTGCCGCGCCGCGTTGGCGCCCGCACCCCGCCCCGTCGAATCGGGCTCGCTGCTGTGGTGGCCGCAGGCACCGTGGCGGCCCTCGTCGCTACGGCCCCGCCGGCCGCCGCTGTCGAGCGCCCCGAGTACCAGATGCCGTTCGCGTGCGGTGAACGCTGGGAGGGCTCGACGAGGTCGACGCACAGCCCGAGCACACTGTCGGTCGACTGGAACCGCGACGCCTACGACAGCGGGCAGCCGGTCGTGGCCTCGGCGCCTGGAGTCGTGACCGACGTGGTGAATCTCGGCGACCAGAGTTACGGCCGCTACGTGATCATCGACCACGGGGGCGGATGGACCACGTTGCACGCGCACCTGCTGGCGTCGTACGTCGTCGAGGGCCAGCGAGTCGACCAAGGGCAGACGATCGCGCTGCTCGGCACGTCGGGGGGGTCCACTGGACCACACCTGCACTACGAGCAGCGGCTTGACCGTGAAAACAGACACGCCTTCTTCGACGGGCAGGGGTTCGTGTACAACTCGTGGCTGACGTCGCAGAACTGCCTGGACGTGCCGGTCGTCGGCGACTGGAACGGGGACCGCCTCACCGACGTGGGCGTCTTCGTCCGGCGAGCGGTGGAGGCGCGTTTCCGGGAGCGG